>JAHFAC010000064.1:1072-8499 GCA_023250755.1 Bacteriovoracaceae bacterium
TCATACGGAACACCTTGAGGCATTTATTGGCCACCTCTCCTCCGAAAAACAAAAACCCGCTTCTCTCTCCAGGAAAATCAGCACTCTCAGGCAATTTTTTAAATTCTGTTGCTGCGAGCAGGGGCTTATGAAAAATCCCACCGATCTTTTAAAATCCCCCAAGCAGCCTCAATGCCTCCCCAAATTTCTGACGCAAGAACAGGTTGGCAGTCTTCTTTTAATAACCGAGACCGGGATCCCTTATCGCGAAAATCATGAAAAAGCTCTCCATACCCGCGACCGGGCGATGGTGTACTTACTCTATGCAACGGGACTCCGAGTTTCAGAGCTAGTGGGATTGACCACCCATGATCTGGATTTGGCAATGAGCTATTTAAGGGTCAAAGGAAAAGGCGAAAAAGAGCGAATCACACCGTTCGCCCCCGTGGCCGGAAAACATCTGGCACTCTATCTTGAGGAGCATCGTCCCAGGCTCCATCCCGCAACTGACCATTTTTTTTTAAATGAACGCGGCTTCGCGCTCACCCGCCAAGCGGTTTGGAGAATTCTGAAATCTCTGGCGCTCCAGGCGGGTATTTCCGCTCCCCTCTCGCCCCATGTCCTCAGACACTCTTTTGCCACTCATCTTTTGCAATCCGGAATGAATCTAAGGTCTCTCCAAATGCTGCTTGGGCACTCAGACCTCTCGACTACGCAAATCTACACCCACGTCACCCCCGAGCATCTTAAAGCAGCACACCGCAAGTACCACCCCCGGGGGGAGTAGTCGGCGTTGACTTCATGTATGCAAAGGACTTTGTCTCTTCACTCGTTAATTATTACAAAGTAACGATAAAACTCGACACTTTTAGTTACACTAGACGAAGGCACCTTCTCTAGGCTAAAGACAAAGATTCACTATGGAATCTTTCGCCGAACGAATCCAGCTGATGGCCGTGCAGATCGTCCCGTTTATCATGGCGGTCGTCTTTCACGAGTTCGCTCATGGCTTTGTGGCCAATCGATGGGGGGACTCGACAGCAAGGGACGCTGGGCGACTCACGCTCAATCCCATCCCTCATCTGGATCCGATCGGGACCGTACTTTTTCCTCTGATTAATATGCTTTCTGGAATCAATCTGCTCTTTGGCTGGGCGAGGCCAGTTCCGATCAATCCCACCCGATTTACCAAGTACCGGCCCGGGCTTTTTTGGGTCTCGCTTGCTGGCCCTGGGATGAATTTCTTGCTCGCTGTTCTTTCTGCTGCCGCCTACTGCACTTTGGTTCGCTGGGTCCCAACGACGTTTTATCTCTTTGAGCCGCTCGTCGCGATGGCCTACGTTTCCATTTCTCTCAACTACGCGCTCGGAATATTTAATTTGATCCCGCTACCCCCGCTCGATGGAAGCAAAATGATTCAAAGCTTCCTCTCCTATGATGCCACTCGAAAGTATGAAGCGCTGTCGCAGTACAGTTTTTTCATCCTGCTCGGATTGCTCTGGGCCGGCGCTTTTAATCTCTTGGGTTATCCGATCCGCTTCTTTTCGAATACAACCGTTTTTGGAATGGCTGCGCTTTTTGGGATTCCAGGAGCAAACTGAAAATGAACGCCTCACCCAAGGAAGTCATGCTTTCGGCTGTGACCCCTTCAGGCCTCCTCACTCTGGGGAATTACCTCGGAGCGCTCAAAAACTGGGCTCACCTGCAAAATGATTATGATTGCCTCTTTTTTGCTGTAGACCTGCACGCCATTACAACGAAGCAAGATCCCAAAGAATTGAGAGACCGCACTTATCGCGCTCTAGCCAACTACATTGCCGCGGGAGTGGATCCCGATCACTGCACGCTCTTCATCCAATCGCACGTCCCCGAGCACGCTGAGTTGGCCTGGATCCTCAATTGCCATACCTACATGGGCGAGCTTTCGCGAATGACTCAATATAAAGACAAGAGCACCAAAGAAGGACAGAGCATTCCGGTGGGCCTTTTTGACTACCCTGTGCTGATGGCCTCAGACATCCTTCTCTATCAAACGAACCTGGTTCCGGTAGGCGAAGATCAGAAACAACACCTCGAGCTCACCCGTGACCTGGCCATTCGCATGAATCATCACTTTGACGAAGATCTGTTTCAGGTGCCCGAAGTTTTCATTCCTCCCGTCGGTGCCCGAATCATGAGCCTTCAAGATCCCCTGGCTAAAATGTCCAAATCCGACTCAGACCCCCACGGCAGCGTCTACTTAAGCGACTCAGATGATCAGATTCGAAAAAAAATTAAACGTGCAGTGACCGACTCTGGATCAGAAATCATCGACGACGAACAAAACAAGCCCGGTGTTCACAATCTCCTCACCATCCAAGCCGCAATCACCGGTAAAAAAATCTCTGAAATCGTCACCTCATACGCTGGCAAGCAATACGGGCACCTCAAAGTCGAAACCGCTGAGTTAGTCGTGCAGGCCCTCAAACCTATCCGCGAGAAAAGTGAAGAGATGCTGAAGGACAAAACCACCTTAGACACCCTCCTCAAAAAGGGAGCTGAAAGTGCGAGCAAGCGCGCTGCAAAGACCCTCAAAAAAGTGCAAGATCGAATGGGACTTGTTTTGAAAAAAAGCTAGGGGCTTCGATCAAGCAGGACTTGCCTTATCCGATCATTTCGTTATGATGATCTTCTGCGAGAGGAGGCCCATTGAATCATCGAGTTCCAATCTCCATCCGGTTAGATCACTTTGAAGGCCCACTCGATCTCCTTCTTTTTCTGATTCAAAGCCATGAGATGGACATTTCACGAATCTCCATCAGCAAGATTACCGACCAATATCTCTCTTACGTCCGATTCATGCAGGAACTGAACTTCGATCTCGCGAGCGAATTCCTCGTCATGGCAGCCACTTTAATTCATTGGAAGAGCAAATCATTACTCCCAGTCGAGGGAGACCCCAATGCTCACGTGGGAACGGACGAAGAAGAACTCCTCACTCAAGAAGAATTAGTCCGTCAACTCCTCGAGCATCAGCGCTTTTTAGCTGCAGGCGAGGAACTCGCGCAATTTCCGCGACTGGGCGAAGATGTCTTTACCCGCGAAAATCCCAAGCCTCCCGTGGAGCGTATTTGGCGAGAAATGAATCAAAGCGCTTTAGCGCTCAGTTATCAGGACATGATGATTCGAGCCCGAAAGCGAAAACAGATTCTAAAAAAAGAAACTGTTTCTCTCACAGACAAAATTTTTGAATTTGCCACCCGGCTTCAGGCCGGCAAAGTTACAGAAATGAACGACCTGATCGCTGATCTGTGCTCTCGTGCCGAAGTGGTCGTGACTTTTTTGGCCTCGCTCGAGCTTTCTAGACTTAAAAAACTTCGCATGTACCAACACGAAGTGTATCAACCCATTTATCTCGAGCTACTCGAAAGCCTGACGGGTTTCGACCCCAGGCTCGCCTCTGGTTTTAGTGCGCCAGTAGAACCATCAAAACCTGCGGAAGGAGCCGTCGCAGTATGAGCGATCAAGATTCAGAAAAAATACCAGAAAAAATACCAGAAAAAATAAAAGACCCATGGGTTACGTTCGTCGACTCGCCTTCCAGCACTCTAGAGCTGACCAACCTCGCTCGCGCTCTATCTGAAGAAGACGATCGATATCTCACTGAGCTCGATGCATTGAATCCCACACAAGCCCAGGAAACAGCCGAGCGCCTGGCTCAAGAAATTTCAGAAGATCAAGAACTCGCCAAAGAACTGGCCGGCCCCATTGAACCAACAGAATCCGATCTTTTCTCTAAAAATCTAGACCGAGAAGAAATCGAGTCCGGAATCGAAGCCTTGCTTTTTGTAAGTGACAAACCCCTTTCCTCAGCAAAACTCCACCAACTCTTGGGCCCCGAACTGGATCAAGACCTCTTTCTCAGCGCCCTAGACTCGCTTCGTGAGCGTTACCAGGCGATCCATCACGGAGTTGAGCTTGTAGAAGTTGGGGGCGGACTTCAATTTCGCACCAAACCTGGACGTGCATCCGTGGTAAAGCGATTGGCCAAACTGCAAACTCAACGTCTTTCCACCGGAGCCATGGAATCACTCGCCATCATCGCTTATCGTCAGCCGGTCATGAAAGAAGAGATCGACAAAATCCGAGGGGTAGATTCGTCTTATTTTGTCCGCGGTTTGATGGAAAAAAACCTCATTCAAATCTCCGGTCGATCCGAACTCCCGGGGCGCCCCATTCTTTACACCACCACGCAAGCATTTCTGGAGCTCTTTGGCCTAAGCGATCTTTCTTCCCTGCCTCCCTTACGCGAGCTTGAACAAATGATTCCGGCCTCTGAAGCCATGAAAGAAGACGAGGACCCTCGCATCAAGAACCTCCGAACCCTGCTCGGACAAATGAAGCAGGATCAAAGCTCGGCCCTTCAATACAACCCACGCGAAGATGAGCAACTGTTGAGGCAAATTCGAGAGAAAATTGGTTCGATTTCAACCTCAACGCCTTACATTGAAGAGCAGAAAAACCTTGAAAAACAAGCTGCCCTCGCGACTGAAATATTGACACAAGGCGCTTAGTCGGGTATTTCATAAAGTCTAAATGAATAATAAAAAATCCACTGGGCATTTACGGGTCATCTCTTTAGTAGCTGCTATTCACCTTGTCGGAAGTATTGGTGGGAGCGCCTTTTCTTCAGCCTCTACGCCAGCTACCGCTACGTCAGTTACTTCGAACTCTCCGGGCAAGTACTTAGATTACAATCACTATCGGCCGGAGTGGGCAATTGAGCTGAGCGGCACCACAAAAGGAACGGGAGATCGCACTCTTCTTCAATCCTCTCAGCCCACCTCTGTGTCTTCAGTCCATTTGCAATTTGAATATCAACCCGCATTTTTACAAGATCTCGGAGTTTTTAGCTTTGGGCCCAGCCTTGCCTTTCATCCAGTGATCTCAGACCTTCCCAATGTACAACCTAACCTCCTCTTTGCATGGTCAGGAGGAGGCCAAGTTCGCTATCAAGCTCGGTTTTTTAAAAATCAGTGGATTGTCCCAATGGCCTCTTATTCTACCGAATTTTGGAGCTATCGTTTTAGAAATAATCTCACTGGGCGCATGATCGCGCGTGGACCTTCTTTTGGAGCTTGGCTCTTGCTTAACGCACTGGATTTGCGAAGCGCTCAAACCTTTTTTCTCGATTACGGCGTCGCACGAACCTACCTCGTTGTTGAGATGAGAACCCTCACCGGCAGCGATCAGAACATCTCACTGGATGGGCGAACTTACTTTGCTGGCTTGAGATTTGAATATTAGGGTTTCTTTTCCTTCCTTAAAGACAAAGAAGCAACAACGCCACCCAGTATCCAGTCACCACCCCATAGGAGTGAAGCTCACTCCAGTGATGAAAACCCAAACTCTGTACAACGGGGTTGAGCTGAAGCAGCCAGAGAATAGCGACTATGACGAGCAGGATGAGGCGATAAAACGTCGCAATCCCTCTCCCACCCCAACCTTCACTCGGCCAAGAAAAAGCAAAGGGCACTCCAACGATCAAAGCACTCCCCCAGCGCCACGAAAGAGGATTCAGGAGTTGAATTAAAATCAGCCAGGGCGCCACCCAAGAGAAAACCCCACGCGCGTATTGAAATTTTAGGCACTCTTTGACTCGTACCGAAAGCCTTACGAGCACCCAGCCCATCAAAACGCACCCCAAGCCAATGGCAAGCTCAGGTCGGCTCCCCATCCAACGCTCAAGAGTCACCCAAACACTTTGATTGATGTCTGAGAAATAGAGCTCATGAGGCTGATTGCGTAAAACCTCAATCCAAGTTTGAAATAAAATTTTTGCTCGTTCGGGCCCAAAGGCTAAGGAAGGGATGGCCGCACCCCAAATAAAATACGCCAAAAGATAGCCAGAAATCATCATCCGCCGTTTTTTATCCCGACACGCCAACAGAAGTGGCCAACCCAGCACTACCCAGGGCAACTTGAACCACGGCAAGGTCCCAGCTAAAAATCCAGCATAAACAGGATAACGCCTCACCAGAGCTGCCGCCCCGACCGCAACACCTAAAATCAAGAGCTCTAATTGGCCGTAATCCAGAGTTTCCAAGATTCCTTTCCAGCTTAAAAAAAATCCGACCAAGAGAAGCCCTACCCTTCTCCACGAACGATAGGATGCACCTGTCACGAGGGCCCCCATGAGACTGGCGATACAAAGGGTGCTGAAAAAAAACCAGGCATGAGAAGGGTTTTCTGGCAATTTTCCGATCAACCAAAGGACGCCGGGCGAGTACTTGAAGGGAGAGAGATGCCTCAGCTCGAGCATGTAGGGATTTTGACCTGCCTTGCACCACTCCCAAGCCTTGACGTAGACAGCAAAATCCCCGGGAAGATTGTTTCGATAGGAGGCCGGGTTGCCTGGATATCGCAGAAAAAGCAGGATACCGCACGTCAGGATCAGCAAGTAAGCCACTCTCGGCGGCGTGAAGAATGAAGAAATAGAAGAATAAAATGATGCGTGGAGTTTAGCTGGCGTCATGATACAGGAATGCACCATGGCATTGGAACGTGTCCAGAAAATCTTAGCACAGGCCGGGATTGCATCCCGACGCAAAGCAGAGCTTTTGATTCGCCAGAGCCTTGTCACAATCAACGGTAAGGTAGCCAAATTGGGTGACAAAGCTGAGATGGGCCGCGACGCCATTAAGGTCGAAGGCAAGCTTTTAAGATTTACCGAGCCTCCCGTTTATGTCGCATTTTACAAGCCAAGAGGCGTCATTTCGATGCTGGTGGATCCTGAAGGCCGACCGACTTTGGCTGACTATTTGTCCAAAGTGAGGGGACGTGTTTTTCCGGTCGGACGTCTTGATTTCAATAGCGAAGGACTTCTTTTGCTTACTAATGACGGTAAATTCGCTCAAGACCTTCAACGCCGACCTGACCTGAAACGAGTTTATGAAATTAAAGTCAAGGGACGCCCCGATCCTGAGCTCTTAAGAAAATTGTCAAAACTAGAGCGGGGGGGCCGAGTCGATCGCCGTGAAATCCCACCCCTTACCGTCAAAGTTCTTCAAGACCTCACTGCTAAAACTAAACTAGAAATCACAGTGACTGGCTCAGGCGCCATGGATTTAAAAACTTTGCTCGAACGAAATGACTTTCTCGTTGAGCGAATGATCCGCACGACCATTGGATCGATCAAGCTAAAGGAACTCCGCCCCGGGGAGTTTCGATTTCTTAAAAAAGCTGAAGCCACTGCGATGCTTTTGCCGTTGACTTCTCCTTCACCTCGAGCATAGAGTACCCTCCGCAAGTTCAAAAAATTTTCATGTCGCGGGGTGGAGCAGCCTGGTAGCTCGTTGGGCTCATAACCCAAAGGTCGTAGGTTCAAATCCTACCCCCGCTACCAATTTAGAACCAGAAAACGGGTACACGAGTTCTCCATTTCAAGGGTTCTTCTCGCTTCGTAGGGT
>JAHFAC010000065.1:0-5414 GCA_023250755.1 Bacteriovoracaceae bacterium
ATGAAAATCCTGATTATGAACTCGCACTGAATACTGCGGCCTATGCTTCTATTTTAGAATCGCACGTCCAAAGCCATTCCGAGCAATGGCTTTGGAGCCACCGGCGCTTTAAAGGGGATTTGTCACCCTTACGGGAGGGGGAATGGCAAATACGACGCAGAGCGGTATAAATCGGTTTCAGAGACTCCTTGTTTCCCGTAGGCGAATCTCCTAAACTTCTTCTATGGCTTTTCGACTTGGAATGGATTCCAAGATCATTTTTTTGCTGTTTTTTGTGCTGACAGGATGTGCCACAAAGCCTCTTAGCCAGATCGATCCGATGCAGGGACTTCCTCAAGAAATTCCCTCTGAATTTCAAGAGAAATTTGAAGTTAAAGACGTGGTTGAGTTGAATTCACAGCCGCAGCCCGCTCGGCAAAATGAGGTGACCAATTCTGATTTTACCTCAGATCCGCTCGCTACTGCTCTCAAAGTGAGAAAAAAATCTCAAAAAGATCTTCACGACATGAACCCTAAAAAAACGAAGGGCAAAGAGATTTCAAAGTCCGAAGATATGCAGGCAGTTTTGACTGCGCTTGCTCCAAGCAGAGGAGGGCCAGCGCCAGCGGTTGCTGAGTCCTCGAGTCATGGCGACGAAGCCGTAGTTGCGGGAGGCGCTGCTACGATGATTTACCCCAACCACCGACCTGAAAAAGACCCGGTCTGGATCGGTGAAAAGCTCGTTTATGAGATCACTTATTTTGGGATCGCTGCCGGAGAGTTTACGGTGACTGTTCTCCCTTTTAAGGAGGTCAACCATCGAAAAGTCTATCATGTGAAAGGAAATGCAGTCAGTTCCAAGCTTTTCAGCCTATTTTACCGATTGAATGATTGGGTCGAGACTTTTATCGATTACGACGGATTTTTTCCCCATCGTTTTCATCTCGTATTGGATGAAAAAATTCAAACTCGGGATTCTTTGGAGCTTTACGATACTGAAAAGAAACGGACTTTCTTCTGGAATCGATGGAATCACAACACCAGGGGTTATACCGAGGTAAAAGATTTTTTTCCCATGGAGCCGTTTTCGCAAGACACATTTTCTTCGATGTATTTTTTAAGAACCATCCCTCTCCCCGAGGACTCGGTGCAGACTTTTCCGGTGATTTCAGAAGGAAAAAATTGGGAGGCTGTAGTAAAAGTAGTTCGACGTGAAATGATGGACAGCCCGATGGGCAGGGTGCAGGCTGTAGTGCTTTTGCCCGATACTAAATATCAGGGAGTGCTCAAGAAACAGGGTGACAGTTTTATCTGGCTCACGGACGACGACCGCCGTATTTTACTTAGGTTGGAGGCAAAGGTTCGGATTGGCACTGTTGTTGCGAATTTAAAGCGCTACGAGCCCGGCACGCCTCCTTAGAGCGCATTGTGCGAGTGATTATGACCCTATGAAAAAAATTCTTGTTCGAGCACCAAATTGGATCGGTGACCAGATCCTGGCTTTCCCTTTTTTTTATCATCTGAGACGCGCCTATCCTGATGCGCAGATTACCTCGATTTGCGTCGAGTGGGTTAGGGATCTTCAGTTCCGCAGCCAAGTGGATGATGTGTTTGTCCTCCCTGTTCCGGCTGAGAATACCTTACATGAAAAATTCAAAATCCTTGAAATCGCAGCCCGAGCGCTTCGTGAGCAAGGTCCTTGGGACCTGGCGATTTCTCTCCCGAATTCGTTTTCGGCCGCGTGGTTGCTTTGGCGGTCGAGGGCGGTTCGACGTCGTGGATACCGGGTGGATGGGCGAGGGATTTTTTTGAATCAGGGGTTGCGCTGGAACTCTTCTCCGGATCGTCATCGCGCTCAGGCCTACGTTGATTTATTGCCTGAGACCCTGCGCCCTGCTCGTCCGATTCGAGAATTTTGGGGAGTTCCTCCTGAGAATGATTTGGATCCTGAGATTTCGGGTGAGTTAGAGAGCTTTGATTTGGAAAAGGAGTGGCTCGGTGTCGCTCCGATCGAACCTCCTTCACACCCGTATTGGATTCTTGCCCCAGGTTCGAAGGCTGAGTCGCGACGCTGGCCGCTTTCGTCATATTCTCGGTTGGTGAAGTTAGTATTTGAGCAAACCGGATGGATCGGGAGGGTGATCGGAAGCCAAGAGGATCGTCCTCTCGCGGAGCATTTATGTGAAGAAAATCCAGGCAAAGTGGAGAATCATACGGGCAATTCTGCTGTCACGGCTTTGTGGAAACTCTTTCGCAATACTCAATTCACTGTGACCAATGAGTCGGGACTTGCTCATGTTGCGTCGATTTGTGGATCTTTTGTCCAAGTGGTATGCGGAGCTGCAGATCCTCGCCGGACTCGGCCCCTCGGGCCGGGAAGGGTACAGGTTACAGTAAATCCAGTGGAGTGCTGGCCCTGTGAGAGGAATCGTTGTTTTCAACCCTCTCCACAGACGTTACAGTGTCTTAAGGGGATCGATCCAGATTCCGTTTGGGCGGAGATTCAACGTGGAAAAAGATTGGGGACTCAATGAGCTGGTTGAAATCTTGCGCCCTCGCTTGCAGGGGCTGGTGATTTGTCTCTCTCATTCTTGGGGGGGGCTCGAGCAAGTCGCGGCAACGGATGCATTGGATTTTGGAGGCTTTGGACTCAATATTAGTGTGCTCTGTCTCGAAGGAAGTCCCCTGCATGAGCACTTGGCCCACCGTAAAGAGGTCAAGGTGATTCCACTTCAGTTTTCACCCCGGGATTATTTTGATTGGAAGATGCGCACCGAGCTTCGTCGTCACTTTTCTGAAGGGGTGAATTTGATTCATTTGCATCAACCCTCACTTTTAGGATCGGTTATCCCTTGGATTTGGAGGCGTCCTGAGATTGCTATGGTTGCTTCTCGCCATATTATGAGTAATCACAATAAGAAAGATTTCTTTCACCGCTGCCTTTATAGCCGATTGGATTCTCTGATTGTGGTCAGTCAAACTTTAAGGCGAAATGTACTAGATACCCATCCTATCCGTGAAAAACACGTCAAGGTTGTCAATCTTGGACTTGATTTTGATCGATTCGATCCAGACCGAGTAGATCCATTGCGGCAACGCGCAGTTTGGGGGGCAGATCCAGATACGATTGTGATTGGTCTAGTGGGTAGAATTGACCCTGCCAAGGGACAGTCTACTTTTATTAAAGCGGCTGCTGGACTGATGAAAAGCCTCCGTGCTGAGGAAAAGGTCAAATTTGTGATCGTGGGTGAGGAGACTTTAGGTCGAGCTTCCAATCATTTACAAGAGCTTAAGAAAATGGTGACTCAATTCGGAATTGATGACCCTGTCGTTTTTGCAGGTTATCAAGACAATATTCCCGAAGTAATGCGATCTTTTGATATTTTTGTCATGCCTTCGCGGCAAGAGGCCTTTGGGTTGGTGGCGATTGAAGCCATGGCCATGGAGTCCCCGATTATTATTTCTTCTGGAGGAAGTGCCGCGGATATCATCGGTGAAGAAGAATTTGGCCTACTGATGAGACCCGAAGATGCATTCGATCTCCAGCGCCAAATGCGCTATCTATTGGATAATCCAATGGAAAGAGTTCAAATGGGCCAGCGTGCGCGTGCTCATGTCAAGCGCCACTATGATCGCAAGATCCATCATGTTCGAACGTTAGATGTTTATGACCGTGCTCTCAGTCGACGCGCGCTGTTTTAGTAGTTTCGCTTTGACAAAGAGAGGTAACCTCTCTATATCTTTCGGGTTCGAAGGACTTTTATATCCGTGTAACGAGCGTCCGATAATACTGCCTTGCGGTGAGAGATGCCGTTCAACTAGTCCCGAAAGAAAGGCAATTCAATCAATATGGAAGGTAAACAAACCGAAGGAGCCTCTTCTTCTTTGAAGAATAAGGCTATCCCTCAAGGTGTCTCTAAAAATCAAAATCTAAAAAATCAGCAGTGGATGGATGAGTTTGCAGCTTTTACAGGTCCAGAAGAGAGCTTATCCCAGTCGGGTGTGGGCGCCGATGAAAATTTTGCTGAGCTTTTTGAGGCTTCTCAAAAGCAGCAGGAGATCAAAGAAGGCGAAGTTGTAGATGGAACGGTCATGTCTTTGAGTTCTGAATACGTGACCGTGGATATTGGCTATAAATGCGAAGGCCAAGTACCGCTTCATGAGTTTAAAGATGCCCATGGTGTTGCACATGTTGCAGTGGGTGATGTGGTGAGCGTTTATTTGGAACGCTTGGAAACTGAAAATGGATTCTTGCTTTTTTCCAAAGACAAAGCAGAAATCATCCGTGCTTGGGATGAGATTTCTCAGGCTTGTGAAAAAGATCAATTGGTTGAAGGGACAGTCATTGCCAAAGTAAAAGGTGGACTGTCAGTGGATATCGGCGTTAAGGCTTTTTTGCCAGGCAGTCAGATTGATACCAAGCCGGTCAAGAATCTCGACCGGTACGTAGGTAAGAAGTTTAAATTCAAAATCATTAAATTTAACAAAAAGCGGGGCAATATTGTTCTCTCACGACGTGCAGTGGTGAGCCAAGAGCGTGAGCTACAACGCGCTGAGACCCTGTCAAACCTCCAAGAAGGAATGGTTGTGACCGGAACGGTGAAGAACATCACCGAGTATGGCGCCTTTATCGACTTAGGCGGCATGGATGGATTGCTTCATATTACTGATATGTCTTGGGGTCGCATCAAGCATCCGAGCGAGCTGTTTGCGGTGGGTGATGATGTCAAGGTGAAGATCCTGAAATATGATCGCGAAAAAGAGCGAGTGTCGTTGGGCTTGAAGCAGGTTTCGCCCAACCCTTGGGATGAGGCCGAGTACAAGTTCCCTGTTGGCGTCAAGGTCAAGGGCAAGGTGGTCAGTCTGAAGGATTATGGCGCTTTTGTTGAGCTTGAAGACGGGATTGAAGGGTTGATTCACGTTTCTGAAATGTCTTGGACTGAGCGAGTCAAGCATCCCTCTAAGGTCCTCAATGCAGGGGATGAGGTAGAGTGTAAAGTTCTCGAGGTGGATTCTAAGAACAAACGAATTAGCCTGGGTCTCAAGCAGCTTCAGGTCAACCCTTGGGACGAGCTTGAGGTGAAATATCCTGTCGGAACCATTATTGAAGAAGGTGAAGTCAAATCGGTTACTGATTTTGGTATCTTTGTTGATATCGGAATGGGGATTGATGGGCTGGTTCACGTTAGTGATATTACGTGGGCTAAGAAGTTCACTCATCCTTCTGAAAAGTTCAAGAAAGGTGACAAAATCCGAAGTGTGGTACTTGGAATCGACAAGGCCAATGAAAAATTCTCGCTTGGAGTCAAGCAACTTGAGCGCGATCCTTGGGAAAATATCAAATCCCGCTATCGTGTGGGGCAGGGTATTGATGGTGCAGTGACAAAGTTGGCTGACTTTGGTGCATTCGTTGAAATCGAAGAGGGCATTGAAGG
>JAHFAC010000065.1:5424-8463 GCA_023250755.1 Bacteriovoracaceae bacterium
GAGAAGCCAGGTGATATTCTCAAAGTAGGCGATCAGGTCCGCGCTGAGATTCTTTCGATCGAGCCCAAGGAAAGACGCATTGGCCTTTCGATTAAAAAGCTGGGTCAAACCGAAGAGCGAGCCAACTATGAGACCTATGTGGGCGAGCGTACCCGAAAGACCTCCATGGGCGATGTCCTGGGTGAAAAGCTCAAAGCAGCTTTGAAAACTCCTAATCAAGAGTCAGATCAAGAAGAGGATCAAACCTAACTTTAGTTTTATTAAGGATTTCTGCTGTGGCTACTGGGTGTCGAGCCGAGTAGCCACAGCTTCTTTCTTAAACTCATGCTTGTTTCATAGGTGAGAATAAGGGATGATCCCATGTCTATGATTCAAGAAAAGCGGGGTTGGAATCCCCTGACCCTGGTTTTAATTTTATCGGCAGTGTTTTTTCTGATCTTCCTGGTGGTTTCAGGTGCCCTCTTGGTGTCAAAGCCTTCATCAGGTCCTCGAGGGCCTGTATCCAGTGGTTTGTTTGGCGGGGGTGCTGTTGCCGTCGTTGAACTCAATGGCGTGATTTTGGATTCAAAAAAGATTTTACAGACATTAGAACATTTTGAAGAAGACTCGGACATCAAGGCGGTCGTGCTTCGACTGAATTCTCCAGGTGGAGCGGTGGCTCCTTCTCAAGAGATTTATGAGGCAGTTAAGCATTACCCCAAGCCCGTAGTTGCCTCGATGGCCTCTGTGGCAGCCAGTGGGGCCTATTACATCGCCTGCGGAACAAAAAAGATTTTTGCTAATCCTGGGACGCTCACGGGCTCGATTGGCGTGATCATGGAGTTTGCTAATCTCGAAAAACTTTATGATTGGGCTAAAATTAAACGCTATGCCATTAAGACCGGAAAATTTAAGGATGCGGGCGCTGAGTATCGAGAGATGTCCGCTGAAGACAAGAAATTGCTCCAAGACTTGGTAGATAATGTCCTGACTCAGTTCAAGAGAGCGGTTTCTGAAGGACGAAAATTATCACTGGCTCAAGTCACCCTCGTAGCCGATGGACGGGTTTTCACTGGGGCACAAGCTAAGTCAGAAAAGCTTGTCGATGAGTTAGGTACCCTTCAGGACGCCATTGCTGAGGCTGGCCGAATGGCTAAAATTAAAGGGAAACCTCAAGTCGTTTATCAGCAAAAACCCAAACGTCGAATTTTGGAATGGTTGCTAGATGAAAAATATGACGAGAAATATGGGGATGAACAGTCTCAATCCGCCGCTCTTTCCAAGGGAAGTCTTCGGTCTTTGCTGAATGAGTGGTTGGGCGAAACAATCGGTCCCAGGTTTTCTCCAGGTCTTTATTCGATCTGGAATGGCACACTCTGATTATAAATAGAGGTTTTTGACGTGGTGTATACTCAATCCACTCCATATCCCCGCGATGTCGCGGTTCGAGTGCTTACCCGGGTTTTAAGTGAGCATGAGATGCTCGATGAGGCATTGGAGAGTGTTGTTGTCGAAGCTCGCATCGACTCTTCTGCGCGTGCCTGGCTTCAGGATGTCAGTTATGGGGTTCTTCGCTGGAAGGGACGGCTTGATTTCATTTTAGACTCGATCGCACTGAAGAAAAAACCTACGGGTTGGTTGAGAAAAGTTCTGCTGATCGGAGCCTATCAGCTGCTTGCTCAAGAGCGAACCAATCCCGCGCGCGTAGTTTCAGAGACAGTGGATTTTGTGAAATCAAAAGAAGGTGAATTCCCAGCGCGCTTTGCCAATGCCCTTCTTAGAAAAATCACTTCCCATCTAGAGTCTTGGAGAGATCTCCCTTTTCCAGGTGAAGGAGCCCAGGCTGCAACGTGGGCTAGTCTTCCTGAATGGATGTGGAAAAAAGCAGTAGCCCAGCACGGTGTTAATTGGGCCAGAACCTATGCTTGTGCCAGTCTGGAGCGTCCGATGCTTTGGCTAAGGGGCAGGCGAGCGGACTGGAAATTACCAGAGGCTCAGGATGGTCCGGTGCCCGGCTCGCACAGCCTTTCAAGCTCGGGAGCTATTCCAAGATTGCCTGGCTTTTCAGAAGGTGAGTTTCAGGTTCAAGATATTTCTAGTCAGAAGTTACTCGCTGAGCTTTCTGAAGAAATCTTAAAGCAATGCAAAGCGCCAGTTACGGCCTTAGATCTTTGTGCCGCTCCGGGCGGAAAAGCCGTGGGGCTTGCGTGGAATGGGTTTCAAGTCACCGCCACTGACATCAGTTCGCAGAGAATGCGCTTGCTTGAACAAACGGTGGAGCGGACTCGGTGTTCGGTTCAAATGGTGTCATGGAGTCAGGTCGACTCTCTCCCTGCCCAAGATCTAGTCTGGGTGGACGCACCCTGCTCTGCGACTGGGATTTTGCGCCGCCACCCTGAGATTAGGTGGTTGAGGCAGGAGCGAGAGTTAGCTTCGCTGGTAGCTACTCAGCAAGAGCTTTTGAGAAAAGCATGGCTCAAAGTGAAGCCCGGTGGGTTTCTCGCTTATTCGGTTTGCTCTGTGTTTCAAGAAGAAGGCCCGGACGCACTAAAGTCAGCCGAGTTGGACGGTACGGTTTTGCGAACTTGGTTTCTGTGTCCACAAGATCCCCCTTATGGCGATGGTTTCTGGGCAGCCTTGGTGAAGAAGGGATAAGAGAGATTTAAGGTCAGTAGTGTTGGTAGAGTTCAGAGATCTGTGCTTTCTTAGCCCATTTGGTTAGGATCATTTGGACCGCAGATGCAATGAGATGATTGTCATCTTTTATTCCATCACTATTACGATTTATCATTTCTGTCTGGAGCTCCAGGAGTTCACGCACAAACTCTTGCCGTGCTTCTAGGATTCGCGATTTTATCTCAGTCGTTGGGCTATTGTATTTTCCAGTAGGGTAGTCAAAATATTTTGCCTCTTCAAAATTTTCGAGAGCAATTTGGATTGAGGGTTCTGCTTGAGTGAGTTTTTGGGCAATCTCTTCTTTGATGCCTAATTTTTCTAAAGAGCCAATGGTTTGATTATTGGAGAGTCTCAGAAAAATCAGATTGGGATCCTCTCTTTTAG
>JAHFAC010000066.1 GCA_023250755.1 Bacteriovoracaceae bacterium
TTCTCTTTTAAAACGAAGGGCTTATGGATATAGAAACACGGAAAACTATCGCATCCAGCTTCTACATGCTTGTTCTTGATTTGTTTTTTGAAAATACCCACTACGAAGCGAGAAGAACCGAAAACTATCGCATCCAGCTTCTACATGCTTGTTCTTGATTTGTTTTTTGAAAATACCCACTACGAAGCGAGAAGAACCCTAGCAGCTCGAATTTTTTGGCTGGGGCGCTAGGATTCGAACCTAGGAATGACGGAATCAAAATCCGTTAGCTTACCGCTTGCCGACGCCCCAACATGAATTCATTGCGTAACATAGCTTCAGACGATGGGCAACGGCTGGAAGTGAAAAGAGTTAGGCCGCGTCAGGTGGCGGCTCTGGATCCTCAGCAGGGTCTTGGACCTGCGCTCCGTCTTGGGGATGTCCCTTGATAGCGGCCAAGTAGGCATCTAAAACTTTTTTTTCTAAGATCGTTCGAGTTTCTTGATTTAATGGATGAGCAATATCTTTGAATACGCCGTCTTTGCGGCGCTTGCTGGGCATGGCTACGAAAAGTCCCGCATTGCCGCTGATAATTTTAAGGTCTCGGACCACAAAGCAATTATCGATAACGATGGTGATATAGGCCTTTAATTTTTCCTCATCGACGGGAAAAACCTTCACTTCAGTGATCTCCATGGCCCGCTCCTTCCGCTGATTGCTGATAAACACCCGAGGTTGACAAAATACGCCACCTTTCTACTTTTATTGTAGAGGAAGTAAATCAAGATTTCAAATGGAGTGAAAGTCAAGATTTTGCCTGTTTTTTCGACAAGGCTATGCAGAAAACAAGAGTGGCTTGACTCTACGCACTAAACGAAAGTTTGCCCTCAGTGCAGTCGACAGCAAGTTTTGTCGAGGGAGGGTATTTTCCACTTAGAATTTCCTGGGCCAGGGGATTCTGGATCTCATTCTGAAAGACTCGTTTTATCGGACGGGCGCCGAAATCTCGGTCATATCCTTTTTCACACAAGCAATTCAGTGCACGGTTGGTGAAGGTCATGAAGATATCGTGGCTTTTGAGCATCTGGTTGAGTTTGTCCACGTAAAGAGCAGCGATTTCTCTGAGTTGTTCTTTTTCGAGGTGCAAAAAAATCACAATCTCATCGATCCGGTTTAAAAACTCGGGACGCAAGGTTTGTCTCAAAAGTGCAAGAACCCCTTGTTCTTGACGCTTTGTGTCTTTTTCTTCGAGGATGAGATGGCTTCCGATGTTCGAAGTCATGATAATGAGAGTATTACTGAAGTCGACGGTTCGCCCCTGTCCATCGGTAGCCCTGCCGTCGTCCAGGATTTGGAGAAAAACATTAAAAACATCTGGATGAGCTTTTTCGATTTCATCCAGAAGAATAATCGCATAAGGCCTTCGACGGATTGCTTCAGTGAGCGTGCCGCCCTCTTCATAGCCGACGTAACCAGGAGGTGCTCCAAGAAGCCGAGCGACAGCATGTTTTTCCATGTATTCACTCATATCGATTCGAACGATTGCTTGTTCGCTGTCAAAAAGAAATTCTGCAAGGGCTTTGGCAGTTTCGGTTTTGCCGACACCGGTTGGTCCAAGAAAAAGAAAAGATCCAATGGGTCGATGCCGCTCTTGAAGACCGGCGCGCGATCGGCGCACAGCATTTGAAATGACTTCGAGAGCCCGGCTTTGGCCCCTGACCCGTTCAGCGAGACGATCTTCCATTTTAAGTAATTTTTGCTGCTCTCCTTCGAGCATGCGTGCCACCGGAATCCCCGTCCACTTGGCAACGATCTCGGCAATGTCATTTTCTGTGATTTCCAGGCGTAAGAGGGGGGTTGATTTTTTATTGTCTTCGCTTCGAGCGGTCCGTGTTTCGAGTTCTTTTTGGAGGGAAAGAAGTTGGCCGTACCGAAGTTCGGCAGCTTTTTCAAGTTCACCCCGTCTTTCAGCTGATTCGGACTCGAGACGCACGCGCTCGATTCGCTCTTTGATGTCTTTGATAGTGTTTAAGTCTTTTTTTTCACGTTCCCACTGAGCGCGGAGCTCGTTGTTTTTGGCCTTTAGTCCGGAGATCTCCTTTTCTAAAATTTTCAGTCTTTCTTTCGATGCGGTGTCTTTTTCCTTGAGAAGAGCTTGGCGCTCGACCTCGAACTGAAGAATTTTGCGCTCAAATTGATCGACTTCCTCGGGGCGTGAGTCAATTTCCATTTTGAGCTTCGAAGAAGCCTCATCCACTAAATCGATCGCCTTATCGGGTTGAAAGCGATCAGAAATGTAGCGATTTGAAAGAACTGCGGCTGCCACCAAGGCGGCGTCACGGATGGAGATGCCATGGTGGACTTCATAGCGTTCTTTTAGTCCACGCAGGATACTGATGGTGTCCTCTACAGTTGGTTCTTTGATGTAGACGGGTTGAAAGCGACGCTCGAGGGCGGCATCTTTCTCGATGTGCTTTTTATATTCATCCAGCGTAGTGGCTCCGATGCAATGCAACTCGCCCCGGGCGAGCGCAGGTTTTAGCATATTGGAGGCGTCCATAGCGCCTTCGGCTGCACCAGCTCCCACGAGGGTATGAAGCTCATCAATAAAGAGAATGATCTTTCCCTCGGCTGCCGTCACTTCTTTTAGGACGGTTTTTAGGCGATCTTCAAACTCACCCCGAAATTTTGCTCCAGCGATCAATGCTCCTAGATCGAGTACGAGAAGGCGTTTTTCTTTTAAGCCTTCGGGGACGTCGCCCTGGATGATTCTCTGAGCAAGGCCCTCGGCGATAGCGGTTTTTCCAACACCGGGTTCACCGATCAGGACGGGGTTGTTTTTGGTGCGACGTGAAAGGACCTGAATGATTCGGCGAATTTCTTCGCCTCGTCCAATCACGGGATCCAACTTCTGCTTGTGGGCAAGCTCGGTCAGGTCACGGCAATATTTTTGAAGAGCTTGAAGTTGCTGAGGAGCACCTTGTATATTATTTGACGGGTTAAAGGCCATAACACCCCCATTTTGGGGAGACTACTTCCCCTTATTTAAAGAATGGGAGCAAAAACAAAGCCGTCAACCCAGATCAGAGGGGTTTATTTAGAGCTTTTTATTTTCCTTTAAGATCCAGTACGATGACCATGAATCCTTCACGATTTTGTGGGTCAGCACGTCGAATCCGCAAGAGATAGCTCTTTTTCTCTTTAACAATAGAATAAAATGATTCTGCTGTTTTTATGGGCTTGCGATCCACCTCGAGAATGACATCCCCCCTTATGAGTCCAGAGCTGTCGGCAGGACTACCGTAAGCCACTGACGTAACCACCACGCCTTTTAAGTCAGCAGGAATGCCTAGGTTTTGAGCGACCTCTGACGTGAGATCTTCAAGATCAAGCCCTGTGGCGATGTGTGAGGGCGCTTTATCTTTTTTGCCCGGTTTTTTAGGTTTACTCTCACTCTTGGCTAACTCTTGACTGCTGGGGCGTTGAGTGACCTGCAGTTTAAAGTCCTTGATCTCTTTTCCGCGAGCAATTTTAATTTCCACAGTTTCGTTGACGGTGACTCCCGTGATGGCAGCAATCAGTTCGCCTGAGTTGCGGATGGGTTTTCCGTTGACCTCAAGGATCACGTCATAGGGCTTGATCCCTGCTTTATCGGCAGGCTGCCCTGGATAGACGTTGGTGACCATGGGTCCTTGCGTATCTTTTGGGATTCCAAGTTGGCTTACGATTTCTGGAGTTAACTCGCCGACCAAAACACCAATATAGCCACGGGATACGGAACCTTTCGATTTGAGCTGAGGAAGAACTTTTTTTACTAGGCTGATGGGAATGGCAAAGCCGATACCCTGTGCGCGTTGGTCAATTGCATTGTTGATCCCAACAACTTCACCCTTTAAGTTGAGCAAGGGGCCACCTGAATTGCCAGGATTGATAGGCGCGTCCGTTTGAAGGTAGTTTGAGAAGATGAAATCCGGAATTCGGCGCTCCTTTGCGGAGATAATCCCATGAGTGACCGAGTGGCCTTGCCCGAATGGGTTGCCTACTGCGATGACATATTCACCGACTTCGAGTGCATCGGAATCGCCTAAGGTCAAAGGGATCATTTGCCTCTTATTCTTCACTTTGATGAGAGCAAGATCGAGTTCTGGATCTCTTCCCACCACTTCTCCATCGGTTGGTTTTTCATTGGTTTCTTCGGTGAACTGAATTTTGATCTCATCTGCTTCAGCCACGACGTGGTTGTTGGTGAGGATGAGCCCGCTCGAGTCAATGATGAAGCCAGTTCCCAACGAAATGGCTTTGGGTGCATTTTTAGGTGCAGGTCCTCTTGGACTTGGTCCGTCGTCTTCATCTTCACCCTCACGACCTCCACTGCCACCTCGACCGCCATTGTGATACTTAAAGAAGTCTTCAAAAAATTTGCGGAAAAATTCATCAGGTCCTCCGTGCAAAGAGGGCGTCTTGATTGTCGTGAGAGTAGAAATGTTAACGACAGAGGGGACCACTTTTTTCGCTAAATTGACAAAAATATTGGGATCGGAACCAGGGACCGCGCTTGAAGACCCATAGCACAACGACGCTGCGCCGGCAGTCAGGCCTGTTGCCAGGCTCGCTACAAAGGCCACTTTATTTTTTTTAAAAAATCGAATCAACATCAGCGGTTCCATTTTTATGTCTGTGCCTTTCTTTGTACTTCTCTTTGTACTTCAACAAAGCGCAAACGGGTTTCGAAGAGCAGCTGTTCAAGCAGGCGATCTTCTTCGGGCGTTCGATTGCCTTTTGTTTTTTCCCAAAGCAACTCAAGCAGGTCAATGTTTTGCTTAGCCAGCTCCAGGTTAATTTGTGAAGTATTGTTCTTGTTTTCTCCTTCTGGTCCCTCAGGTGGGATAAGGCCTAGCCCCATAAAGGCAGCCGAAGAGACAGAAAGAACAAAGGTGGTAAGATCAATTTTTGGCAACTCAGAATAGGTAGTCATTGCAGAAGAGCATTACCGCTCTCAGAAAAGAGAAACAAGTCGAAGATGGGAGGAAGGACTGAGGGCGAGAGATTCTAGAGCTGGAAGGCCATTATTTATCCGATAAAACAAGGCGGCTTTTCTGATTTTACGCATTGCGCTATCAAAGTTCTCGTTGGGAAGAGTGATTTTTTGAGAGGAGCCACTCAGGAGGATAAAAACTTGTGCTAGTGGGAAAGTCAGAAGAAATTTTAAGAAATCAAATCGAGAAAAACCAGTCAAACGAGAAGAGTGGGTATTCCCCATGAGAAAAGCCTGCGTTAATTTTATGGGTGCGGCCTTGAGTGTCAAAGTCGCTAAGATTAAGCTCAGGCTTTGAATAGGCAAGTTCGGATTTTGGCACCTCTGAGTGCAGTGGGCAAGTACGGCGCGCAGTTCTTCTTCAGATAAAAGGCTGAGTAACCCTTGGCTGATGAGGAGGGTCCCTGAGCTGAAAAATGTTCTTACAATGATGGCGTCAGGGCATGGACTAGAAAAAACAAAGGGCTGAGGAATCTTCATTTCTTTTGAAGCCCATTGGATTGAGTGAGCAAGCCCAGCCCAGGGTTCTTCTTGGATTTTAAATAACTTAAGAAAAATGCGTTCGAGACGAATGATAAGAACCGATAGTCCCAAGGTAGTGATAGAGCCGGTTGCTAACCCTACCGTAAAACCTCCAATGAGCCACCCGATCAAAGCCAAAGGGAATACTAAGAGAAGATAGAGTAAGAACAATCGAAAAAAAGATGAGATAAAACACATTTATACAGAATCTAACTCTAAGGATTATGATTGTGAAGGAGAATGCTCTCACAGGGGTTATCGTTCAGTTTTCGTGCTCGTATCGGTGTTGGTGCCAGAGCCCATGGTTTGGCCGCTTGTTTGTGTACTGTGACTTCCCAGTCCCAAGACATCTTGATGGGTGACACCCGAGAGTCTGAGTTTCAGGTCAGCTGGATTGGTCGAGGCCCTGAGCGCCTCCTCTTGTGTGACTTGACCTGCAAGAACTAATTTTTCCAGTGCTTGGTTGAGTGATTGCATTTTGTAATAGCTATTAGAGGTCGCAATAATTTCTGGGATCAGGGTTCGTTCATTTTTACGGATACAATCTTCTATGGTGGGCGAGTTAATCATGACCTCACAGGCGGGGACAAGACTGTTTCCATCCGTACGCAGAAGAACATGCTGAGCGACAACGCCGATGAGGCTGGAAGCCAACTGAGTCCGTATTTGGTTTTGGGCGTCTGCCGGGAAGACGTCTAAAATTCGGTCAATCGTACTTTTGGCATCGTTCGTATGAAGTGTGGATATGACTAAGTGCCCAGTTTCAGCCGCGGTTAGCGCCGTTTGAATCGTCTCAAAATCGCGCATTTCGCCAATGACAATGACATCGGGATCCTGGCGGAGAGCTGCCTCGAGAGCGTCTTTCATACTAGTGGCGTCTGAGCCGATTTCACGTTGAGTGATGCAGGCGCGGATATCTCGGTGGGCAAATTCGATCGGATCTTCGATCGTGATGATATGGACGGGGTTGTTTTCGTTCAAATGCCTGACAATTGCTGCAAGGGTGGTCGACTTTCCTGCCCCGCTCGAGCCTGTGATCAAAAGCAATCCCCGCGGTCGTTGGCAAAGTTCTTTCAAAACAGAGGGGACTCCTAATTCTTGAAGACTTGGAATCAGCATCGGAATCATTCGAAGCGCAGCGGAAAGCGTGTCTTTTTGATAAAAGACATTGCATCGGACCCGGCCTGTTCCTTTTGCATCGAATGAAAAATCCACTTGTCTTTTTTCTTCAAGCTCGCGGATTTGTCGCTTTGAAAGGATATTGAAAATGAGCATTCGAATTTGTTCTTGGGTCAGTTCGGGCATTTTTGCGGGGATCAGGCGCCCACTAATTCGATAGATCGGCGGCCGATCAGCTTTGAGGTGCAGGTCTGAAGCATTGTATTTAATCATTGCCCGGATGAGGTATTTTAATTGGATCTTGAGGCCTTGATTCGTTTTGGTGCCTGAGCCCTTGGAGGGTTGAGCGTCGACCACCTCCAGAGCAGGTTTATTTCGGGTTTGGGTATTTAACGCTGCATCAGAACTCATGCCGCAGCCTTTTTGAGTTCTGGATGCTGGGTTTGTGGTTGAAGTGCCCATGCAAGCATAAGGCGAGCCTCGATCGCTTTACTAGCGGCGCTGCAGGCATAGTTTAGAAACTCAATATCGGTCTGTGTGTATTCGTCTTCGCCAAAGCGATTCAGAAGCTCAAGAACGCCAAAGACATTTCCTCGAACCAGGATGGGGATCGCAATCGCGTTTCTAGCCTTGAATCCAACGGCCTTTTCGATGGATTTCAGATAGACGTCATTATCCGTGATACTGTTTAAAACCATCAATTGTCTGGATTCTGCGACATGACCCACCAGGCCACTTCCCAGTGGGACAATAAAGCGAGTGACACGGTCGGAGCTGCATCCGACTACAGAGCGAAAAAACAGGACTTTGTTGTCTTGATCCATTTCTAAGATCGAACCCGCTTCGCTTTTGACGATTTTCATAGTTGCAATGAGAACTTCGCGCATGAAATCGTTGAAATTACAATTACGGGTAACTAAATCGAACATGGATTCCAAAATCATTACTTTTGAAGTCAGTGTTACAATGGAATCTTCATTGATCAGTGCGGCGACTTCTTTGGCAGGGAGGTCAGGTGAGGGTGGAGCCTCCAGGATCGTGTTCAATACAAATTTGTCATTTTTGTTAGATTGATCTGAGGCCATAGTTTCCCCCTCCTTCTTGTTTCTCCTTCGGCACTATGTGAAGATAGATTGAGGACAAAAATTTGACGGAAGTTTATTGTGAATAGATCGCATGATTTTTGGATTTTCCTCAGTTTATGCTGGTTCGCATCGTGTGCTCCGGGTGGAAAAGGGAGCCCGCCCCCTCCCAATGACCCAGTCCCAGGGGGAGTTGTGGTGGCTCAGGGGCGATTTACCGGTTTAAACTCTAAAACGGTAGAGGGGGTTGCTGTGGTTTATCGTTCTCTCACCAGCCCCAGTCTCTTTACGGTGCGGCTTGAGGGAATTTCTGCTCCATCTGAGCTTGGGCTTGAGGTGCAGGCGTCGATAAGCACGGGTAGGGTCTTGCAAACGAGTCTGAGAAGTTCACAAGGGACGCAGAACTACACGGTCGAGGTGCTTGGAAATCCAGTCTGGGTTTCGGTCTCGATTCACTCAAGCATCAAAGACTTGGATTATGGCAAAGCTATCTTGAGTGACGGTTCATAGTTCTAAGGAAGTGCCATCTCGTTCTTATATTCAACCAGCTCTTTGATGTTGTGGACTTCGGCCACGTACCACTTTCCGTGTTCCATCACCATTTGGCAGAGTTTTTTATTGGTGACCTTTGCGTCATGCCCTTTGCCCTGATCCATATACGTCACCTCGTAGGTAATATTCAGGGTCTGAGGCGACGCTGGTTTTACTTCTCGAAATGCGAGT
>JAHFAC010000067.1 GCA_023250755.1 Bacteriovoracaceae bacterium
TCATGTCTCGAGCTCGTGCTCAATGAACTGGGCCATCCCCTTGAATTCGGAAGGGGTGTGGGCGCCGCTCTTAAGGTTTTTGCAGTAGGAGACCGCTCAAGACCGTGATACGCAGATGAAATTCAAGGAAAAAGCTATGAACGTGATTGTAATCGGTGCCCAATGGGGCGACGAGGGAAAAGGCAAAGTCGTTGATATTTATAGCGCTAAGGCGGAATACATTGTCCGCTACCAGGGTGGAAACAATGCCGGCCATACCCTGGTCGTAAACGGAAAAAAAACCATCCTTCACCTCATCCCAAGCGGCATCCTTCATCCGGGAAAAGTCTGTATCATTGCCAATGGGGTGGTTTTCGATCCCACTGTGTTTTTTGAGGAAGTCGAATCTCTCCACCAAAGCAAGGCTTTTGGTACTGCACTTCCTAACGAAGTGATTCGAGTCAGTGAACGAGCACATGTTATTCTTCCGTACCATCGAACATTGGACCGACTCCGAGAGGAATATGCTGCCAAGGGGGCGGGCAAAATCGGGACTACCGTGCGTGGAATCGGGCCTGCTTACGAAGACAAGGCGGCCCGACGGGGAATTCAGGTCATTGATCTCCTTCGTCCCGAGCTTCTCAGAACCAAGCTAGAACGCGCCATTGAAGAAAAGAATATTCTTCTCAAACACCATTTTAAGGCCCCCCTCATTGAGTTGAACCCCCTTTACGAAGAGGGCCTTAAATTGGGCGAAAAACTAAAACCCTTTGTCAGCAATGTCCGCGCACTCCTTCAAGAAGCTTTACGCGGCCAAAGGCCCATTCTTTTTGAGGGAGCCCAAGGTACGCTTCTCGATGTCGATCATGGAACCTACCCATACGTCACCTCCTCGAATACGGTTGCAGGAGGCGCAATGACGGGCTCAGGCCTCGGGTTGAATATCAAGGCCAAGGTAATCGGAATTTCTAAAGCTTATACGACACGCGTGGGTACAGGGCCCTTTCCGACAGAAATCGAAAAAACCGAAAAAGAAACCGCTGAACGCATCCGAAGTGTCGGTGCGGAGTTTGGAGCCACGACCGGACGGCCTCGTCGCACCGGATGGCTAGACTTGGTAGCTCTAAAATATGCAGTTGAAGTCAATGGATTAGACGGCATCGCCCTTATGAAGGCCGATGTCTTGAACGGTTTTGATTTTATCAAGGTTTGCACCGCTTATCGGCTGGGCGGAACCACTCTTTATGACCTTCCCTCAAGTATTGAGGACTTAGAGCGGGTGGAGCCCGCCTACGAAGTGATTCCTGGATGGCTCAGTTATGACCAATCCCAGACCAAACACCGTGAAGACCTTCCTTCAGAGCTGAGGGACTATATGAGAATGATCGAAGATTATCTCGGAGTCCCGATCGTATTGATGAGTACTGGTCCTGGCCGAGACGAAACCCTAATTTTTTCAGACCCCTTTGGACAATGAACTCTCAATTGCGCTCTGACCAACTCTCTGGTAACCGTTGGTTCTCCCTCAGTGAGCCATTAGCTCAGTCGGTAGAGCATCACACTTTTAATGTGAGGGTCGATGGTTCGAATCCATCATGGCTCACCAATTTTAAGAGGTTCAGGTGATAACCTCCGGTGATCTCCTCCTTATTTTGTTTCTGATCTTCCTCGAGGCCATTCTCTCCATCGATAACGCCCTTGTACTGGCCCTCCTCGCGCGCAAGCTCCCTCCGGGACAACAACGAAAAGCACTCACCTATGGAATGATCGGCGCCATCGGATTTCGCCTTTTTGCGCTCCTCCTCATCACACAATTGCTTCACTGGCATTGGATCAAGTTTATTGGAGGCGGATACTTGATCTTCATTGCTATGAAACATTTTTTATACCCAACCCCAGAAAATAAATCTCAGAAACAAAGCAAAACCCAGTTCTGGAGGGTTGTCCTCTCGATTGAACTCACCGATATCGCATTTGCACTCGATTCTATTTTGGCTGCCGTAGCTCTTACCCAAAAATTTTGGGTGGTGTTTACCGGGGGAGTACTAGGCATCTTGATGATGCGTTTCGCAGCAAATCTGTTGATTAAAATTCTCTATCGATTTCCATTTCTTGAAAATACAGCTTATTTTTTAGTTTTTCTGATTGGCGCAAAAGTTACCCTTGAGGGTTTTCAGCTCCCTCAAATCGAGTTTGACTCAGTCTCTCATCCTGCATTTTGGGTGTTTTGGGGAAGCATGTTTCTTTGCATACTTTACGGGTTTAGACCCGCTAAGAAGCCTGGCTTGAAGATAAAGTAACAACCTGTTTTTGGATTTTCGGAAAATGAGCCTCGAACGTGTTTCCTTGAGGCGAGCCATTCACGAATAAGGTGAGACGCCCTCCATGAAGCAGCGTAATTTGCCGAGAAATGAATAACCCAAGCCCAAGGCCTCCTAAGCGGCCCGTCTGACTCATAAAACGAAAAGGCTCAAAAATTTTCTCACGATCTGCCTGGTTCACTGCTGGACCTTGATCCCGAACTAGGAGCGTAAAATCCCCTTCTCCGTCTTGAAGTAGAAACCGAACTGTCCCCCCCTCGGGTGAAAAACGGATAGCATTCATTCCAAGATTGGTAATCACTTCTTCAAAGCGTATTGGATCTACCCATCCATCTAAAGTACTAGGTGCATCCACGATAATTCTAACCCCAGATTCATTAGCGATCCCCACAAGTCTAAAATTAACTGTTTCTCGCAGAATCGAGGCTACATCAACATTGACAGGCTCTACTTTGAATCGTCCAATGCGAAGACGTGACACATCCAGCAGACCGTCAATGAGCTCATTGAGGCGCTCAACCTGTTTGATCACAATTTGGAAAAATGAGCGTTGTTTTTCAATATCGGATGACGAATTAAGCACTAAATGCTGCTGCAACATCCGCTCTTGCAGCTGGAGCACGCCATAAATTGATGTGAGAGGAGTTTTAAGCTCATGGCTGGCGATCGAAAGAAACTGATCACGAACTGCAATGGCTGATTCCAAATCAGAAATAGCAGCCAATGAGGCAAAATGGCGCACGGCCACCTGCACGCAAAATAAATCCGCTTCCATGGGCTGTTTTTTGTATCCGGCTAAAATCCACCCCTGAGAGCTGATCCGTCCAGCGATAACATACTGAACTGACTCAGTCTCGCGACCCCAAAGCACCTGCTCCTCAGCCATCAAGGTGAAACTTAAAAACGAAAATTCCTCCTTGGCAATCCGTGCTCTTACCCATTTTGCTAGTTCAGGCTCTACACTTCGAAAAGACTTTTCTTCAGAAACCATCCGCATCACGCCATCAGCAAATTGCGCATGGGCATATAGGCAAAGTAAAACAGAAGGAGCTTCTAAAAAGAGATGGAGATCCAAAACAGATGCATCCAGAGAAACCTCATCCTTGGGCCAAGAAAAAATAGCTTCATAAAATCGTTTAACTTGCTCTGAATGCACAAAATTGACTTAACATTTTTGAGGACTAGGGGTTGAGTGTTAACTCTAAAGAAGGCAATCGACAATACGGCCCAGTGTGTCATTTGACACACTCTTTAGATACGCCATTTTATTGCCGATAGAGAGTTGATGGCAATCCATGCAGAACATCCAGAGCATCATGACGATAAAACCGCTGAAAAAAAACATCTTCAGGAGTGGTGGTCCCTTTGGCTTGGATTTGTGATGGGTTTAGGTTTTGCCATTGCAGTGGCCCTTCACGAACGAGAAGGCTCTTGGTTTATGACTCAATCCACCGAACGACAACCTGCCACGACCATCCTTGAAGGAACGTCTCATGATTGATTCACTCATGAGAGAAAAGCGCGTTAATTTTTTCGATCACCTGCGCCCCACTAAAAGGTTTTACGATATAATCACTCACCCCAATACTCAAAGCCTCCGCGACATTTTTATGGTCAACTTTAGCAGTTACCATCAAAAAAGGAATGGTTTGCGTAGGTCCAAAATTTCGAACCGCGCGCAAAAGTTCGATTCCAGAAAATTCGGGCATGCTCCAATCTGCAATGATCAACTCAAAAGCCTGCTCAGGCTCGAGCGCCTTCTCTTGAATCAAGTTCCACGCCAATTCACCGTCCTCCACAGCTGCAACAGCGGTGAACCCTGCTTCAGCAAGAGAATTGCAAAGAATCTTTCGCATCGACGGCATATCATCCACCACGAGAATTCGGATCGACTGATTTTTATGCATCTACTCCCTCTCTGCTCCCCTCACCAGTCTATCAAAGAATCTCCCTGGAGGTGGGTATGAAAAATAAACTATGGCTGCTTCAGATCCCAGTAGTTCTTCTTTTTACCTCGGCCTTTTACATTACCGAAGAAGGGATCAGGGGCAATCTCCACGATGATTTTCTGAGAACCAAGCTGTTTCCGGTCTTAAGAATCGTGAGTGGCGCATTTACTAATGCGAAATTCCAGCTCCGCGGGCCAACCGCACCCCAAAATAAAGTCGTCATTGTCGAAATTGATAGCGATGCCATCGCACAACTCGGCCGATGGCCGTGGCATCGTGATGTCACCGGCTACCTCATTGATAAGACATTTCAAGCAGGCGCCCGCGTTGTTGGACTCGACATGGTCTTTTCAGAGCCCGACCGGAGAATTTCAGATGAATTAGCAAAATATCTTCAAGCCAATGGACTTGCCGACTCCATCGAAAAATTTGAAACTGATTACGAACTCAGAAACGTCATTAAACACTATAAGGATCGTTTGGTCTTAGGTTGGATCACTGACAACTGGTGTCAACCTGCCTACCGTAAAAATGCTGATGATTGCCCTGTGACTGACCCATCACACATTGCCAATCTCCCAAAATTTTTTGAAAAATTCGCATATTCTCAATTTAATATTCCATTTGGATTTGATCCTGAAAAAACTCCTCTTCTCTCCGCTCCAGATATTATTGCAAACATCGGCCTTTATAATTCAGTGGGCGAACACTCGGGGAGTTTGGCGGCTTGGCCCGATAAAGATGGATATATCCGACGCACCAATCTAGTGATGCTGATCAACGGAAAGCCCTACCCCTCTTTACCACTTGAAATGGCCCGTGTGATCTTGGGAGAAGAACTTACACTGACACTTGATAATCAACATCGGATTCAAAATTTAGGATTCGCTCACTCCAAGAGAATGATCCCAGTCACGCCCCTCGGCGCCATGGAAATTAATTTTCGTGGGCCATCGAACTCATTCCAATACGTTCGAGCGCTTGAGGTCATGGGCGATGGCGACAATATCCAAATCGAAAAAGTGGAGAACGGCGGGGAACGGAAAATCGCCTCCGCATCCAAAGCAGCCCTCCTCAAAGACGCCTACGTTATGATTGGACTCTCCGCATTGGGCGTCTTTGACATGAGGGCTTTTCCATTTGATTCGAACGTACCCGGTGTGGAAGGGCAGGCAACCATCTTGGATAATTTGCTCACAGGCGATGTATTGACCCCTGGAAACGGAAAATCTGGGTCATTTTGGCTTTTTCTACTCATGACGGTCGGTGCTTTTCTTTTTGCATTCATTACCGAAAAACTCGAATCTATCCCAGGGCTTTTGCTCTTTATCGCCGTAATCAGTGGCCTGACTTTTTTTGATTTAAAAGTGCTTTTCTCTAATAACATCAATTGGGATACGAGCTTTTTAGTCATTGAAATGGGCTCGATTTTTATTTTCACCTTAGTGGTTAAATATATTTTAGAAGAAAAGAATAAAAAATTCATTCGCGGTGCCTTTTCAAAATACGTCGCCCCCGCCATCGTTGACTCGATCTTGAAAGACCCCAGCAAACTCACTGTCGGCGGGGAGAAAAAAGAACTCACGATCATGTTCTCCGATATTCGTGGATTTACCTCATTCTCTGAGCGCATGGATGCCAAAGCCCTTGCGCATTTTTTAAATGACTATCTCGGGATCATGACTGATCTCGTTTTTGCTAATCAGGGCACTCTCGATAAATATATCGGAGACGCCGTCATGGCTTTTTGGGGAGCGCCTTTGGACCAAAACCAACATGCCGCAAATGCATGCAAAACCGCGGTTAAAATGATCAAAGCCCTCACCGACAATCAAGAGCGATTTAAGACTCAATATGGAGTCGACGTCAATATTGGAATAGGCATTAACTCAGGCGCAGTCAATGTCGGGAACATGGGCTCCCAAACCATCTTTGAATACACGGTCATTGGCGACCACGTAAACCTGGCCTCGCGCCTTGAGGGCCTGACCAAACCCTATGGCGTAACGATCGTTACTACCCGTTTTACCTTCGATGACATCCAAAAATGCGGTGAACCTCACCCAGCCCATCGCGTCTTGGATTTCGTCAAAGTAAAGGGCAAGAAAAAGGCCGTCGAGCTGATCCAAGTGCTGGATCGGGATTATTCCCAAGAAGGTTTGAAAATATTTGAAGAAGCCAGACAGCTTTACATTTCTCAAAAATGGAACGAAGCAATTGAAAAATTCAATGCTGCCAATCTCTTGCTCCGAAAATCACCCGAAGAAGAAGATGGTCCTTGCAAGATGTTCATTGAAAGATGTGTCGACTTCAAAGCTGCACCGCCCTCAACAGAGTGGGATGGCAGCTGGGAGATGCACAGCAAGTAACTATCCTAACTCTGGCCTTCTTTTTTTGACCTGATCGACCACCAGTCGAATATCCTGTGCGCGACTTTTATGGCAGACTAAAATCGAATTGCCTTGCTCTACGACAACTAAATCCTCAACACCCAGCAAAGCAATCAGCTTGCCGGGAGCATCTACAATATTGTTCTTTGAATCGATCGACAATAACTCCCCACCCGTCACCACACTGCCAGCCTGTTTGGCGCCAGGCATTTTTTGGGCAAGATTTTCAAGAGAAATCCAACTGCCGAGATCATCCCACTCACAATCGAGTGGAAAGGTCACAACATGATCTGCTTTTTCCATAATCCCATAATCAATCGAAGTCGCTGTCATCCGTGGATAAGCTTCCTCACCCACGCCTCGAGCCTCCTCCCATGCCCGGCGCATCTCGGGCATATATTGGTCGAAGACTCGAAGAATCGTCTCCACTCGCCAAACGAACATTCCCCCATTCCAGAGGTAATTTCCGCTCTTAAAATAGTCTTGAGCTCTCTCTAAATTGGGTTTTTCTACAAAAGCCTCGACCTTTCTACAGGATCCCGCAAGGGTCGTGCCCAGTTTAAGGTAACCATAGCCCGTCTCTGGACGAGAAGGTTTGATCCCTAACGTGATCAGGTCGTCGTGAGACTCAGCCCAACTCACTGCTGCTTGGATCGTCTTGCAAAATTCTACAGGTTTACCGATTGCATGATCTGACGGCATCACCAACATGACTGCTTTGGGATTTCGACTGGCGATTTCTTACGCTGCCCAGTAAACACAGGGCGCGGTATTACGCCCCTCGAGCTCAGCCAATACCGTAATCCCTGGCGCCTCTCTGCAAATCGCATCCTTGAGAAAACGCGTGGTCACAATCATTCGCTGTTCGTGTGGAACCACGCCTTCAAAACGCGCCAAAGTCTGGGTCAGTAGCGTTCCATCCTTGTCCTCGCCAAAAACAAGAAGTTGCTTAGGTCTGCGAGCAGTGCTCTTTGGCCAGAAACGAGTGCCGCTTCCACCGGCCATAACAACGAGGAAGACAGAAGAACGATTCATAGGAGAACCCCTTTTGAAGTTCGGCCTCTAGGCCTTGCTTGTGCCTACACGACCGTAGCCGTCTTCGAGACGGACTACATCATCCAAGAGAGGAGTCGAAACCTCAAAAATGTCGCAATCCTCAGCCGCGATCATACGATGTTTTTTTCCAGGTGGAATGTGGTGAGCCTCGCCAGGCGCAAGTAAAATCTCCTCTAAAACACCTTTCTCGTTCTCAAAAACAAAGATCAATTTTCCAGATGATAAAAAAATCGTCTCTTCCTTCTTCTGGTGGTACTGAAGAGAAAGCTTGTGCCCTTTGTTGACGTGCAGGACTTTGCCTACGTAATCCTTCGTCTTAGCCCAAATCAATTCGTAACCCCAAGGCTTCTCTACACGCTGAATCGTTTGTTTTGCCATATCCTCAATTCACTTTGTTTGAAACGATAAATGAATCAATCATTTTCTTAACTTGATATTGTGAACCTGCCTCTTTGGCAGCTTCCACGGTAGGATAATCGCCGGTGTAAAGCCGGTACCATCGCCCCTTTTGCTCCAAATCGACTGATTTCAGCAAAGTCTTAATCCCTACAGTTTGTAATTTTTCTATTTTTGACTGAGCTTCTTCTAGGGATGAAAAAGCACCCACCTGAAGCGTATAACGCCCATGAGGAACAAGACTTGTTTGCTTGGGCAACTCAATCTGGCGAGGAGTTTGAAG
>JAHFAC010000068.1 GCA_023250755.1 Bacteriovoracaceae bacterium
GCCTGCAGTGCGGACTTCTTGTTGCAACTCTGACAATGGACGCTCTGCTCGGCTTGGCTCTTTTTTTAGAAGGAAATCCAGGCCGCGGATCCAGCATCCTCTTCTCACTCGTGATGGGGCAACTCGCAGCTCTTCTTACCGTGATGGATCAAGATTTTCCTGTACGCTGGTTGCTTCGAGGTCTCTCCACTGCAACGGCGATCCTGGTGGCCTTTTCATTGCTTGAGGTTTTTTTCCCCTACTCATCTTGGACCATTGCTTTTCTAAAAATATTTCGAGACTCCACGCATGTCTCTTATCAGCTAGGCAGCAGCCTGAGCACCTCTGCACTGGCTGAATTCACGATCAGAGCACTCCCTTTAGTATTGCTCTTCTCCCACCGATACTGGAAATGTGCTGGCGTATCATTTTGCCTGACGCTGATGGGACTGATGACCCTCGAGAAGAGCGCATTCCTCTCCCTCACTTTCATTTTCTCTCTTGCGTTTATTTCAGGTTACGGCCGAAAATATTGGAAGTACCTGCTCCCAGCTGCAGCCGTGGCCATCAGTCTCACGATCTCCCTCGTTGGAACCAAAAAAATCGCAGGGCGTTTTTTCGGCACTGGCTCCATCGGAGGCAATACGCGTTACTCTCGCCTCTCAGATGCTGCCATGAAGGAGCGTCGGTACGTCTTTCAACTCGCGACTCAGGTGATTGCAGCAAAACCCTGGATCGGCATCGGCCTGGATGGCTTTGCTTACCGGAGCCAAAAAAAAATATCTCCGCTTAAAAATGCCTACCGTCCCGAGGGATCCCACACCCATAATCTCTTTCTTGAAATGGCGGTCTCGGGAGGCATTTTTGCCCTCTTAGCATGGGTACTCACGCTCGGGCTTTTCGCAAAACTCTGTTTAAGCCCTAGCCCCACCCACTGGTGCGGCCTGCTCTACCTCACTGCACAAACCATCAGTTGCCTTACCGATGCGCGGATTTACGTCAGCTGGCTAGCCATTACTTTGTTTTGGTTTGCCGGAATTGCGTGGAAATTAGGTCATCCCGGAAATGACGCTGTTCCCTAAGCTGGAATTTCTCCTTGCCCTGATGCCCGGGGGTGTGGTCAATTGGGCCTCCTATGGCTCAAGACGTAGATCGGGCCCGAATTCTCCAGGGCGCAAAAGATTACTTTGCGAAGACGCATTGGGCAAAACCGTTCATTGCCGGTGAGACCTATATCCCCGTTACCACTAAAGTGATGGACGCGGAGGATTTAGCTCATCTTGTAGATGCATCACTCGACTTATGGCTTACGGCCGGGCGATTTTCAAAAGAGTTCGAGGCAAAATTGCCGAGTTACTTTGGGAGAGAGACTCCAGCATTGCTCGTCAATAGCGGATCTAGTGCCAATTTAGTTGCGGTCAGTAGTCTTGGGGCACCGATGTTAAAGACGCTTAGGATGAAGCCCCTTGAGAAAGGCGACGAAGTCATCACGGCCGCAGCCGGATTTCCGACCACTGTGAATCCGATTTTCCAAAATGGCTGGATCCCGGTGTTTGTGGACGTCGATTTCAAAACGCTCAATGTGTTGCCAGAAGCAGTGATGGCAGCGCGGACTCCAAAAACACGCGCTGTGATTTTTGCTCATACCTTAGGCAATCCTTATCGTTCGGATCTTCTGGCCCAGTGGTGCCAGAAAGAGGGACTTTATTTTATTGAGGACTGTTGCGATGCTCTGGGCGCCACGGTCGGGAATGCACCTGCCGGATCTTTTGGTGATTTCGCGACCGTAAGCTTTTACCCTGCCCATCATATTACAATGGGAGAGGGAGGAGCCGTCATGCCTGCGAATCCCAGATGGAAGCGAGTTGCCGACAGCATCCGTGATTGGGGACGCGATTGTTGGTGTGATCCCGGGAAAGACAATACTTGCGGCAATCGATTCGGCTGGAAGTTGGGCGAACTCCCCTGTGGCTACGATCACAAATACACTTATTCGAATATTGGATATAATCTAAAAGCGACTGACATGCAGGCGGCTGTTGGATTGTCTCAGCTGAATAAGGCGGAGCGGTTCATTGCCGCCCGACGCGCAAACTGGAAAACACTTGATGAGGGTCTGCGTGCGTCTCCGCTCCTCAGTGAGAAACTGATCGCAGTTGAGCCGACCCCAGGGACGAATCCAAGTTGGTTTGGATTTCCGATGCATACCACGGCTGGGCTAGACCGAGAAAAATTGGTCACTTTTTTAGAGAGTCGAAAAGTCGGAACACGGCTCCTCTTTGGCGGAAACCTACTCCGCCAGCCGGCCTATCGAGGGCTCGAATACAGAATTCACGGCGAACTGAAAGCCAGTGATGAGATTATGAATCGAACGTTTTGGATAGGCGTTCATCCAGCGCTGGACTCATCCAAAATCACCTACATGCTCGAACAACTCGAGGCGGGCGTGAAAGCTCAACTGGGGTAGGTGTTGCCCATCACCTGATCAAGCAGGGCGTCTAAATCCGCACAAGGAGCAAAGCCCAGCTTCTTCATTTTCTCCACATCTGCGTTCAAATGACTCGTATCCCGATCCAGAGCCACGACCTTTACATCTTCACGTCCCAAGCGTTTTTGAATTCGAGCTACCAGATCGACCAGTCGGATTGAAGCCCCAGAGGCGATGTTAAAAATACCGGTGGCCTTTTTTTCAAATAAGAAATGAATGGCCTGACTCACTTGGTCTGCGGTCTGAAAATCCCGCGTGCCCTTAAGGCCGTGAACTTCTAAAACAGCTCCCCGCCCAGCTTGCGAAATTTTTCGAATCATCGCCGGAATAAAATAAGTCTCAGGATGAAGCGGAGAGCTTGAACTGAAAATTCTTCCGACACAAATGAGCTGCTTAAATCGTCGCTGATATTCGCCTGCCCATTCCTCCGCTTGAAGTTTAGTCAGACCATAGAGTGAAATCGGCGCCAAGGGAGCCACCTCTGTCAAAGGGCGATCACTCGATGCATAGACATGACCCGTCGAAGCCAAGAAAATCCAAGGATAGTTTGAAGAATAAGCTTCGCGCAAGCACTCAAGGAGATTCACCGTTCCCTCGACATTCACCTTGAGCGCCCGAGCTGGATCCGCATCCACCAAATGGGTGGGTACGATCGCTGCCAAGTGAATGACGGCATCAAATGAACCTGAATCCTTGATCCATTTCTTTATATCAGCAGAATTCAAAATTTCAGCTTCAAAGGGGAGCCACTCAACGCTGGGAAAATTTTTCCGCAGCGTTTGTCCCATAATTCCGCTTGCACCCGTTAATCCGATTCGCGCCATGACAGAAACCTTCCCAGAAAAAGGATAACAGACAAATCACGTTGACACATCCTTCAGAATCATGGTGACATTAAAAAATGAAACGAGCTCTCATCACGGGTGTCACAGGTCAGGACGGGTCTTATCTCACGGAGTTGCTCCTCGAAAAAGGCTATGAGGTTCATGGCATCATTCGACGCACTACTTCGTTTAAGAATGAATGGCTGGATGAAATCCAAGACAGCCCTCGCTTTAAGGGCCTGCCCTTCTTTCTTCATTACGGCGACTTGACCGATGCACAAGGAATGATTCACTTGATGCGCAAGATCAAACCAACCGAAGTTTACAATCTTGCTGCACAGAGTCACGTTCGAATGAGTTTTGATATACCCGAATACACTGGAGACGTCACGGGGCTGGGAACTCTCCGCATTCTGGATGCCATTCTCGAGGCGGGGGGGGAAACGCGATTCTATCAGGCCTCAAGCTCAGAGATGTTTGGGCAAGTTCAAGAAATTCCGCAACGCGAGACCACGCCTTTTTACCCGCGCAGTCCTTATGGGTGCGCAAAGGTTTTTGCACATTGGATCACCATAAATTACCGGGAGGCTTATCACATGCATGCCTCAAGCGGCATTCTCTTCAACCACGAATCACCCCGGCGTGGTGAGGCTTTTGTCACTCGAAAAGTCACGCGAGCGATTGCACGGATCGTTTCTGGAAAGCAAAAAGAGCTTTATCTTGGCAATCTAGAAGCCAAACGCGACTGGGGTTTTGCCAAGGATTATGTCGAGGCGATGTGGTTGATGCTTCAACAGCCCAAGGGAGACGACTATGTCATTGCTATGGGCGAAACGCATTCGGTCAAAGAATTCCTCGACCTAGCCTTTGGCGCCGTCGGCAAAGACTGGCAAGAATTCGTCAAAATTGATCCCAATAACTTTCGACGCACTGAGGTTGACATTCTAATCGGCGACCCGGCCAAGGCCCGCGAAAAACTAGGGTGGAAGCCTAAGCACACCTTTAAGGACCTGGTTCAAATGATGGTGAAAGAAGATCTGAAGCGTGAGGGTTTGCTGCCTGAGAAGTACATGCGGTCGGGGTGATTTTTCTAAAGGACCCTAAAATTCTCTCTTGCCTCACCCCCGTCCTCCGGGCCAGGATCAGGCAAAATGGCTCACTCTTGGACATCAACCTCTACCCCGGGCCCCATTTCAAGCGCTGACCTGGATCACATTCTTCAACACACTCCAGGACTCTGGGATGAGTTGCGTGGGCAACACCTTTTTATCACAGGTGGCACTGGATTTTTTGGAACCTGGCTACTCGAATCCCTCCTTTATGCGAACCAGAAATTTAACCTTGGACTCCATGCAGTCGTACTCACCCGCAATTCCGCAGAGCTCCGAAAACGAAAGCCCCACCTCTTCACACACTCCGAGCTCAAATTTCATGAAGGGGACATCCGGAGCTTCGAATTTCCACAAGGACCTTTCTCCCACATCATCCATGCCGCAACTCCAGCCAGTGCAAGTCTTAACGTGGATCATCCTCTCTTGATGTTAGACACGATCGTCACCGGTACTCGTCGAGTTTTAGAATTTTCGAAACACGGAGGCGCTAAACGACTTTTATTCACCAGCTCAGGTGCGGTTTATGGAAAGCAACCCAGCGACCTGACGCATATTCCAGAAGATTACCAGGGCAGCCCCGATCCCATGAATCCACGCTCTGCCTATGGAGAAGGAAAGCATTTTGCCGAGCACCTCTGCGCACTCGAGCACGCGAAGTCCGGTCTTGAAATCAAAATCGCACGGTGTTTTGCATTTGTAGGCCCTCACCTTCCCCTCGACACGCATTTCGCCATTGGCAATTTTATTCAAGATGGACTCAATGGCCAAACGATTCAAGTGGGGGGAGATGGGACACCCTTTCGATCCTACCTTTATGCAGCGGATCTGATGATTTGGCTCTGGACGATTTTATTTAAGGGCGACGCTTGCCGTCCTTATAACGTGGGTTCTGACCAAGCGATTTCGATTGGCGAATTGGCTAAACAGGTGGCTCATCTTTCTGGAGTAGAAGTCAAGATTGCAAAAAAACCCGCTCCGAACCAACCGGTAGAACGGTATGTCCCCTCTACAAAGCGAGCGTTTTCTGAGTTGGGCTTAAAAACTCGGATTCCTTTGAAGGAGTCTTTGGAGCGAACGCTTCTCTGGCATCAATACAACCGATCCCTCAAGGAGTGATTATGATTCGTGTCGCTGACCTCATCGCAGAAACCCTGGCTGGTCACGGGATTAAGCACGTTTTTCTACTGACCGGCGGCGGAGCCATGCACCTTAACGACGCCTTTGGTCGTTGCAAGGATCTCGAATACATTGCTTGTCATCACGAACAGACTTGCGCAATGGCAGCGGAGAGCTACTACCGCATGACGAATCGTCTCGCTGCGGTAAATGTGACCACCGGACCAGGTGGCACCAATGCCATCACGGGCGTCTATGGAGCCTGGGTTGACTCGCAAGGAATGATCGTCGTCTCTGGCCAGGTCAAATGGGAGACGGTCGTCCGAAGCACGAATCTTCCGCTCAGGCAACTCGGAGACCAAGAAATCGATATCGTCGAAATCGTGAAGCCGATCACCAAATATGCCATTATGGTGACCGACCCTAGCACCATTCGCTATCATCTTGAAAAAGCGCTGCACCTCGCTCGCACCGGACGCCCTGGTCCCGTTTGGCTCGACGTACCGATCAATGTTCAGGGAGCCCTAGTGGATCCGAGTCAACTCAAGGGCTACGATCCCACCGAGGACCACCCCTCTTTTTCAACACGAGACCTAACCCAGACCTGTAAAGAAATTTTAGAGAAATTAGAAAAATCAAAACGCCCTGCCATCCTCGTTGGCTCTGGGATTCGTCTCTCCGGGTGTTACGAATCTTTTCTCAAACTCATTGAGCGCCTAGGAATCCCAGTCACCACCGCCTGGAACTCGCATGACCTCATCTGGGACCACCACCCACTCTACGTCGGCAGACCCGGCACCATCGGCGATCGAGCCGGGAATTTTGCGGTCCAGAATTCTGATTTTCTCTTGATCTTAGGCTGTCGCCTCAACATCCGCCAAATTAGCTATGCTTGGCAGAACTTTGCGCGCGCGGCCTTTAAAGTCATGGTGGACATTGACGAAGCCGAACTGAAAAAACCCACACTTAAAATCGATCTCCCGGTCTGTGCCGATCTCAAAAAGGTGGTCCCCACCTTTTTGAGACTTGAGCCCAAAGGCCCGACCCCTGCTCATCATGACTATCTTGAATGGTGCCAAGCTCGAAAAAAGAAATACCCCGTCGTTCTCCCCGAATACTGGGAAAACCAAAAAACTGTAAATCCCTATTGTTTTGCACAATCTCTCTTTGAAGAGTTGCCCGAAAATCAGCGTGTCGTCACGGGCGATGGCACTGCCTGTGTGACTGTTTTTCAAGCTGCGATCATCAAAAAAGGGCAACGTCTCTATACGAACTCGGGCTGTGCTTCGATGGGATATGATTTGCCTGCGGCCATTGGCGCTTGTATTGCTACGAATCGGGAGCCTTTGGTTTGCATCGCCGGAGACGGGAGCATCCAGCTCAATCTCCAAGAACTTCAAACTATCGTCACTCACAAACTTCCGATTAAAATTTTTGTTCTCAATAACCAGGGCTATCACTCTATCAGGCAAACCCAGCACAATTACTTTCCGGACAATATTGTCGGATGCGGAACTGAAAGCGGATTAGGATTTCCTGATTTTGAAAAGCTGTCTTATGCTTACGGAATCCCCTTTCGCAGGATCGGTAATCACAGCGAACTGAAATCTAAAATTCGCACCACCCTGGATAGTGAAGGCCCCCAGATGTGTGAAGTGATCTTGGACCTGAATCAACAATTTGCTCCAAAGCTCTCCTCACGCAAACTCCCAGACGGACGCATGATCTCGTCACCCTTGGAGGATCTGGCGCCGTTCTTAGATCGAGAGGAACTCAAGAGCAATTTACTCATCCCAGCGGTGGAGTGAGGGGCTTGAATTCGAATTCCACTCACTGAATCGTGAATCCACCATCGATCGTCAGGCTTTGCCCTGTAATGAAGGTGTTTTGATCTGAAGCAAGAAAACCGACAAATTCGGCGATCTCAGCCGGAGACGCCAAGCGCTTAAGCGCAGTCTGCTCGCAAAGGACCTTCAACTGATCCTCTGTGTTGTTTTTTCGGGTCAAATCCGTCTCAACAAATCCAGGACAAATCGCATTGACCAGAACATTGTGGGGGCCAAACTCAATAGCCACAGTGCGGGTTAAGCCGAGTAGCCCGGCCTTAGAAGCGCTATAGGCAGCCCGCCCCGCCCGACTGACCAGCCCATAACAGGAGCTAACATTGATAATCCGTCCCCACCCTTTTTCAGCCATCCGGGGTGCAAATGTCTGAAGCAGTAAAAACGCTGAACTCAGATTGATCGTAAACATCCGTTCCCAATCATTCATTGTAATTTTTTGGATTGGGTTGATGATATTTTCTCCCGCATTATTAATCAGGATGTCGGGCTTAAGACCAGAATGTGCGTCTAAATAACACCGCACAGCGGCCAGGGAGCTCAGATCCAATTCTTCGCGAGATGGGGCAATGACCTCCAAGCCTTCTGCCTGAAGCCGCTTGACAATCGCCTGACCTATCCCGCGAGAAGCTCCGGTGATAAAAGCTTGCTTAGCCACTTTTAAGGCGCCCACTATTGCTGAGCGTAAACAGACTCGATGGATTTTTTATAACGTTCTTCCATCATCAAAAGCCGGGCATCGTCTTCGCGATGAATCATGCCGTAATAATTCTTTTTGTTCTTGAGCCAGCAGATCTCAAACTCTACTGCCTTGAGGAATGCCGCCTCTTTATTAGAAAGCGCACCCGGACAGTTGAAAACGACCTTGCGGGTTTCAAACCGGTCTAAATGTCCAGTCGGAAACTCTTTAAAAAACGGCAGCGAATGGACAGAAACCGCTCCTCCCACCACTACGGCCAAACCCTTCTGTTTGGCCTTTTCAGCCATTCTGAGACAAATTGCGAGAAG
>JAHFAC010000069.1:0-4936 GCA_023250755.1 Bacteriovoracaceae bacterium
CCCTGAAGGATTGGGTGAATTTTGAATATGTCGTTTTGTTACGCCGACGCAGTTGAGGATGATTCTCGGTTTAACCTGATCGAGCACGGTCTCAAGCGTGTTTGATGCTAGAAAATCAACGCTGTACAAGATCTGAGGGTGATTAAGGGATTTGAAATTCAAATAATCAGCGCGTGCGCCCCGCAGAGTGGTCCAGGTATCTGGAAAGCGAGCGCCGATCCGTTGCCAGAACTTATGTCCGAGCATGCCGCTGCCGCCCAGGATAAGAATCCGTTTTGAATCAGTCATTTAACGGGTTCTATTCCCGTGTTCTTAAAAAGTCGAGTTGATAACTCTTGCCAGGAATGAAAAGGTTTCGTCCGCACACTTCTTCCAAGAGTAAGAAGAGGCTTGTTCAAAGCCCTTGTAGGCTAGGTCCTGCCGAAGTGCTGGCTGCATCATCAGCTTTTCGATCGCAGTTGCAATTTGTCCAGGCTTTTCAGGATCAAAGTAAACAGCCGCTTGCCCCAGCACTTCAGGGAGGGGACCCCGGTCTGAAGACGCGATCGGGAGCCCAGAAGCCATGGCTTCGAGCACAGTGCTTGCGATGGTTTCGCAGCTCGAGGCAAAAACAAAGAGATCTGCGCTTTGAAAGGCCTGATGAATAGCCTCAAACTGAAGTCCCCCGCGATAGAATAGAAACTGATTTTTCGAGTCGAGCTTGTTCAGGGTGCGATTTAACCGCGCCTGGGCACCTGGAATTCCGTCACCAATAAACTCACCTGTTATCGGATAACCCTTGGACCTGAGCTCTGCGATGGCTTGAGCTACATTCCAGGGGTGCTTGTAATAAAAAACAGTAGAAACATAGAGGATTTTGAATGGATGATCGAAAGTGAAATCAGTGATGGGCCGCGCCATCTTGGGTTTTTGAAAAAATCGTTCTTCAAGTCCGTGGGGGATAATTGTAAGAAGCGCAGGCTTTTTTCGAATTTCTTTCAAAACCCGGTCTCGCGCGTACTAACTCAAAAAAATGAGGCCTTGAGCTCGGCGATGTCCGGACATTTGAGCCTGTCGCAAAAAGAAGATTTTGAGTCGGTGGAAACTGAGGAGGGGCGCTCGTTGATATTCTTTTTTTTCAAAGGGGAGCAGGTTTTGGGACATGATGATTGCGGGGAGACGGCAAAATCCGGGTAGAATCCCCCCGGGGGCAAAGAGGGCGTTACATCTCGTCCTTTTGAGTTCACGACGGAGCGAGAGGGTTCTCCAGAGAAGCCGAAAAAAAAGTCCCTGATCCAGGGCAGGAACATGGATTTTTTCCAACCAGGGACGAGTCTCAATTCGAGAGAGGGTTTTTAGGCCACCCCAGATGATGATTTTTTCAAATCCAAAGAGCGTCGGATTTCCATGTTTTAACACCGCACCGATGTGCGTGAGTCCTCCTCCTGCTCGAAGATTGGACGCGTCTATTCCGAGGCGGATGGGTTTTTGCAAAGGATGAGTTTCCTCTATGGGTGGCAGTAAACGACCATACTGGTAACAATATATGATACTTCGTATCAATTCAGAAGTCGGAAAGTCGGGAAGTTACTCTCTTAATTACATATCGTTGTAAAGACGTTTGAGATACAAACTCTTATCTTGATTTCACCAAAACTTCCGAGCAGCGCATCCGATTACGAACCACGCTAAAAAGCTCATCGAGACTCTTCGTGTGTTTGATTTGCTCAAACCAAGGCAACGTCCGCCTTTTGTTAGCCATGCCCAGCCATTGCTTGATGCGTCGCGAGGTGTACTGAGATTTACCCCGAGTCGGCGCACTAATCTCTGCAAATCTTCGGAGTATCGGCTCCCAGTCCAGGGGATCGGCTCCAAACGACTTATTTATTAAATTATTATTACTTAATCCGAGCTCCCGGCCAATCTCATGTTGGAGCGAGGGATCAGCCAATGCGCCGCGACCAATCATGAAGTGTATGCATTGCGTCTCTTCCCGGCATCGTAAAAAATCCTCGCGATTCCAGATTTCTCCATTCGCCACGACCGGAATACCGATCCGTCTTTGGACCTCGCCAATATTTTTCCAATATGCGGGCGGCGTATAACCCTGCATTCGGGTGCGCCCATGGATAGTGATCCAGGACGCTCCTCCGAGCCAAGCTTGTTCAGCATTCACAAAAATATCGTCGCTATTCTCCCATCCGAGTCGGAGCTTTGCAGATACCGGAACCGAAGTGGGAACAGCCCCACGCACAGCCGCGACGATCCCCCTGATTCGCTGTGGGTATCTTAGCAAAGTCGCACCTCCATCGTGACGGTTCACAGTCGGGGCTGGACATCCAAAGTTGAGATCAATTGCACCCGCTCCCAGCTCCATTGCACGAAGAGCACTTAAAGCAAGCTTCTCTTCGTCTCCTCCCAAAAGCTGAAATTGAATTGGAGTGCCTGACGGCGTCCTGCAATCATTATTGAGCTCAGGGACGTGCTTGTAATAAGTTCGCGCAGGCAGTAGCCCCTGACTGATCCTCAGAAATTCTGAAATACAGAAAGTAAAACCCCCACGCTCGGTCAGAAGAGCACGCATGGGCGCATCCATGATGCCCTCCATGGGCGCAAGAACAAGAGCGGGCTGACCGGGCGAGATCCAAGTTTGCGGTTGAGTCGACCTTTTATTCCCCACTTGACACCCGCGTACGGTTAGGGTTGATTCCAAGATCGTGGCTTACATCATGAGACCGTTTAGGAGTATCCGATTTCGCAGGGGCTTGGTTTTTCTCTTTGACTTGGTCACCATCGGGGTTGCGTTTGTCGGTGCTTTTCTGCTGCGATTTGACTTTAATATCCCGGCTGACCACATGCTCAACCTAACTCAGGGGCTGCCTTGGATCTATCTGATTCAGGCGTCGGTCTTTATTTGGCTGGGTCTTTATCGGGGCCTTTGGGCGTTCGCCAGTATTCGAGATCTTTTTGTGATTATTCGAGGCGTATTTCTTGGAGTTACGCTTTCGCTAGCGGGTATGGCCATGATGTACCATCGTTTGGTGGGGTGGCCCCGTTCTGTTTTTTTGCTCGACGGAGTTTTGCTCATCATCATTCTCGGCGGGGGTCGATTCACCTATCGTTTTTTGCGTGAAGTGGTTTGGACCCATCGCAACCAGCAAAAGAGGACGCTTGTGATCGGTGCCGGTCAAAGCGCCAATCTCATTGCACGGGAGTTTTGTTCTCGCCCTGAGCTTTCTGCACGGATTATTGGTTTTTTGGATGATAACCCCAAGCTGAAGGGTTTCAGGATTCAGGGAGCTCCAGTGCTCGGAAATTTAGATCAGCTCCCTCATTTTCTCGAAAAATACCATGCACATGAAGTGATTATTGCGATTCCGAGTCTTCCTGGGGCGCGCCTTAAAAAAATATTGGCCACCACTCGTACGCTTGGGGTTCCCTGCCGCATTTGTCCGCCGATTCGTGATGTTCTTTTGGGACGAGTGCAGCTCAATCAATTGCGCGAGGTTCGCGTTGAAGATTTATTGAGACGCGATGTTTTAAAGGTTGATGATTCAGGTCTAGAAGAATCTTTTTCAGGCAGAAGGATTTTGGTGACTGGTGCGGGCGGAAGCATTGGGAGCGAACTTTGCCGACAAATTCTCAAGTATAATCCCAGATCTCTGGTGATGTACGAACGTTCGGAGTTCAACCTGTATCGTTTTGAGCAGGAATTGAAACGAAGTAATTCGACCCCCCTCGCTAATTTGACAGATCTTTCGTTTGTGGTCGGCGATATTTTAGATGAAACGCGACTCTCGGAAATTTTTAGAAAGTACTCTCCCGAAATTGTACTGCATGCAGCAGCCTTTAAGCATGTTCCCCTGATGGAGGAGAATATCTATGAGGCACTCAGAAACAATGTGCTTGGGACATATCGCTTGTTTAAGTGCAGTGCAGAAAATGGAGTTAAGGATTTCATTTTAATCTCAACGGATAAAGCGGTCAGGCCGACTTCGATCATGGGGGCCACCAAACGGATGGCCGAGTTAGTCGCTCACTCGTTGGCGGCTCGTTATCCTATTCGTTCAACAGCAGTCCGATTTGGAAACGTCCTAGATAGCGAAGGGTCCGTTCTCCCTCTCTTTCGAGAGCAGATTAGCCAAGGGGGGCCGGTAACTGTGACGCATCCTGAGATTACCCGTTATTTTATGACGATTCCTGAAGCGTCCTTATTAGTGCTTCAAGCCTCGATTTTAGGCAGAGGGGGAGAAATCTTCTTGTTGGATATGGGCGAGCCGGTTTTGATTCGGGAGTTGGCAGAAGAAATGATTAAACTCTCGGGACTTGAGCCTTATCATGACATTGATATTCTTTTTACAGGGTTGAGAAAGGGAGAAAAACTCTACGAGGAGCTTTTAATCGATCTCACCCATGCTCAACGGACGAGCCATCCCAAGATTATGGCCTCGACACAAGAGCACCTCGCTACTTTACCTCAAGATTGGGAGAGTGAGTTGCTCAGTTTTTCGACGGCTTCGACGCTATTAGATGAAGGGTTTTTGGTGGGTTGGATCAAAGCTTGGGTGCCCGAATACCTGATCGGGATGAGTGGGTCTGAGGCAGGAGCAGGGGTTGAGGGTGACTTAGAAAATGAAGAAGCCCCTTCACCTAGTATGACAGAATCGTCGACCTATCTCCATTGAGACCCACTGAAATTTGAGTCGTTTTGAGCGATGGGGTGTTGTATAGGATGTCCCAAATGCATGTAAATTCAGATCTGATCCCAAGGCCACGTCCCTCAGTGAGGAATCCCTTGCTCACTCGCCCGGATTGGTTAAAAGAGAGTCCCCGGGATCCCAAACTTCTTTGGTTGGACAAGAACGAGAACACCGATCCCATTCTACTGGATCTGACGAGACGAGTTCTCTCTCAGCTAGATCCGAGTTTTCTTTCCACGTATCCAGAGATGGCTGTT
>JAHFAC010000069.1:4946-8192 GCA_023250755.1 Bacteriovoracaceae bacterium
CTAACTGCGGGTTCAGATGGAGTGATTCGAACAGTTTTTGAAGCATTCATCAGTCCAGGAGACGTGGTTCTTCACACCGTCCCGACTTTTGCCATGTATCCGGTTTACTGCATGATCTTTGGTGCTCAAGCAGTGACGTTGGAGTACGCGCCTTCAGAACAAGGCCCTCACTTAAATGTGGATTTGGTGCTTTCAAAGCTCGAGAGTCTGAGACCGCGGCTTTTTTGCCTGCCCAATCCAGATAGTCCAACCGGCACGATATTTAGTCCTGATGAAATCGAGCGTTTGATCCAGAAAGCTCAAGAAGTGGGCACTCTCCTGCTTTTGGATGAGGCTTATTTCCCCTTTTATCCGGAGACAGCCATCCAGTGGGTCGATCGCTATCCTCACCTGGTGATTGCACGCACTTTTTCAAAAGCTTGGGGGTTGGCGGGTCTTCGCACGGGATATGCGGTCGCCTGTCCAGACCTTGCGCAGATTCTTCATCGAGTTCGGCCGATGTATGAAGTGAATACCGTAGCGATTGGCTACATCGAAAAGATGTTTGATTATAAGAACGAGGTTCTCGCCTCCGTCAAGCGTTTGAACCAGGGTAAATCTTATTTCAATCAAGAGATGCAAAAGCTCGGTTTGAAAGCGCTCAACAACCAAGGTAATTTTACTCATGTCGCTTTTGGGGCGCTACAGCCTCAGATTTTTTCAGCTCTTGAAGATCAAGTGCTCTACCGCAAGGATTTTAAAGACCCTTGCTTAAAAGGCTACAGTCGTTTTACAGCGACTCCTGAGGACGTTTTTCAGAGAGTGATTGAGCGAATTGCCGAAGTAGTCCGTACTCATGGGAGTTCAAAATGAATCCATCGCAAAAAATAGCGCAAAAAGTGGTGGTGGTCGGTTGCGGCCGTATTGCGGGCCACCATTGTCGGTCGATTGCAGAAGTCGAAGGAATCGAACTCGCCGGAGTTTGTGATTTGGCACAAGATAAGGCGAAGGCTTATGGAAAAGAATTCGGTGTTCCTTCTTTCACAAATTATCGAGAGATGCTCGAAAGTCTCCCTGAGGTCAATACCGTTGCGGTGATCACTCCTTCGGGAATGCATTTTGAGCATGGTTTGGAAATTCTCGAACGCTATCGTAAGAACATCATTGTCGAAAAACCCACTTTCTTGAAAGGTTCACAGCTTGAAACGGCTTATGCAGTCGCCGAAAAGCAGGGCTTGAGCCTTTTTCCGGTTTTTCAAAATCGTCACAATAAGGCGGTGCAACGGGTTAGGAAAGCGATTCAAAACGACGAACTCGGAAAAATCAGAATCATCTCAGTCCGGGTGCGCTGGTGTCGTCCTCAGAGGTACTATGACCTGGCCCCTTGGCGTGGGACGTTTGCACAAGATGGGGGAGCCTTGACCAATCAGGGAATTCACCACTTGGATTTAATGCGGTATCTCGGTGGAGAGGTCTCTCAAGTCAATGCGACGATGCGCACTCTGGGAGCGAATATCGAAGTCGAGGATACGGTAGTGGGTTCTGTTCAATTTAAAAGCGGCGCCGTGGGAGCGCTGGAAGTCACCACGGCTGCTCGTCCGATTGATTTCGAAGCGTCGATCTCCATCGTGGGTGAGAAGGGGTTAGCACAAATCGGGGGAATCGCCGTGAACGAACTCCAAATTTTTACGCCCGATCCGACTGCCTGTGCAGAAAATAGCGAAGACTTCTCCGGCTGCGTCTATGGCTATGGTCATCAGGCTCTGTATCGCGATATCTCATCCTATTTTCATGACGGAGCTTCTTATCCTGTCAGCAAAGCGGATGCTTTGGGCTCGATTCGCCTGCTCCAATCTTTTTATCGCTCAGATGAGGTGGGAACTTGGGTAAAAGCCGATAGCTCAGAAGAGTCTTCGCGATTGGGGCGAGCTGATGAGAAATTGGCTAATCTTTATCGAATTCCTTTGGTTGCCCCAGTCGACAAACAGGCCCCCGGTTTCCAAGAAGAATCCCGAAAGGCACCCCATGCCTACTGAGAAGTTTAAGAGCCAAAAATTAAAAATTGGAATCGCCGGTTTTGGTGTTGTCGGGAAGAGGCGCAGGCAGTTTATTGATCAGCATCCCAAGATGACTGTGGTGGCGGTTTGTGATCAAAATTACAAACAGTCCGGGACGCTTGAGGACGGAGTCCGTTTTTATCCCGATTATCAATCCTTACTCCAGGAAAAGCTGGACGTGCTCTTTGTTTCACTCCCTAATTATCTGGCAGCTGAAGTCACCAGGGCTGGGCTGAAAAAGGGGCTTCATGTTTTTTGTGAAAAACCTCCTGGACGTGATTTGAGTGATATTGCCCAGGTGATGAGCGTCGAAAAGGAGACTCCCGGTCTCAAGCTGATGTACGGATTCAATCATCGCTATCATGATTCGGTTCGTGAAGCTTTGAGGATCATTCAGACGCGTGAGTTGGGCGAGGTGATCAATCTCCGAGGCGTCTACGGAAAGTCCAAGATCATCAGCTTTGATTCAGATTGGAGAACCCAGCGAGCCTTGGCTGGAGGAGGGATTTTGCTCGATCAGGGGATTCACATGGTGGATATGCTCCGGCTTTTCGCGGGTGAGTTCGAAGAAATCCACAGTTTTATCTCTAATCGTTATTGGAACCATGATGTCGAGGACAATGCTTATGCGTTGATGAGAACGCAAGGTGGCGTGGTATCGATGCTCCATTCGTCGGCTACTCAATGGAGGCATAGTTTTCGTCTAGAAGTCACCCTGACCCGGGGCGCGCTCATTCTTTCAGGAATTCTTTCAGGCTCTAAAAGCTACGGAGCTGAGAAAATCACGGTCATCACGGCAGCAGAAGACGACTGTGGCGATCCCCGCGAACAAACGACCAGTTTTAACCAGGATCACTCCTGGTCAGATGAAGTCACTGAATTTGCCGCCGCGATTCTTGAAAACAAACCCGTTTGCTCGGGATCATCTGTTGATGCATTTAAGACCATGGAGTTGGTCTACCGTGTCTACTGTGCTGATGAGCAGTGGCGAAAAACCTATGATCTTTCGTGCGATTCCAGAAAGACCGACCCAAGAGGTAAAAATCCATGAATAGTGTACAAGAAATCCTGAGTCAGAGACTTGATCCTGAAAGCTTCGCGAAAGGATATTGCAATCACCTGCGTGAGGTGATCGTGCGTGTGGATCCTCTTCAAGTCGCACTTTTGATTGAAGTTTTCTTAAGCGCATGAGAACGCGGAGCGACTCTCT
>JAHFAC010000070.1 GCA_023250755.1 Bacteriovoracaceae bacterium
GACAGTTGACTGAAATTTTCCCTTTTGTGGAAAATCATCTGATTCGAGTTTTTCCGGACTTTCGCTCTGAGAATCTGGATTTTTCTGAAGCCTTTGGTTTTGTTTCCCTCGACATGATTCCAGAAAATTTACTTTGTTTTTGGGGGAATGGCCTGGGTTCTCAGTCAGGGGTGGACGGGCTTTTCTTAGCCTCAGGCGAATCTTTTCCAGAAATGGGTACGTTAGGGGGAGTGGTTGCGGCAGTTGAGGCGGTTGCCGGATTAGCGCATCGCCTGGGGTTGAAAGGGCCTCTTGCATGAGGATGTGAAATGAAGATTCTTCTTTTTCATCCCAGTTTAGTGCCGCCCAAAGATTATGGCGGGGTAGAGCGTGTTATTCTGTGGCTTGCACAAGGGCTGCTTGAGCGTGGGCATTCAGTATGGGTTGCCGCCTATCCTGGGAGTCGCCTTCCGCAGGGGGTTCAATTGCTTGAAATTTGCCCCAGAAATCGATCAGCCTTTGCCCTTTTAGAAAAGCTTCCCAAGGGGGTCGATGCTATTCATTTTATGGCGCCACCTGAAGTGAATATTTTGGAGCAATTGCCATGCGCTGGTTTGGTCACAGTTCATGGGAATGCGCAAGCTGGAGAGTTATTCGCGAAGAATACGGTATTTTTAAGCTCAGATCACGCTAAGCGGCATGGCGCTGAAATTTATGTTTATAATGGCCTCGATCCAAAAGAGTATCGATTTGAACCAAAATTAAAGGAAGCGAATTTTCTATTTTTATCAAAAACAAGTTGGAGAGTAAAAAATTTAGCAGGTGCTATGCGATTTTGCTCTCGTGCTCGTGCTCCACTTTGGATCGCTGGCGGACGCAGACCCATCCGCGCTCGCTTGCGATCTATTTTTTCACGATCTTTTCATTGGATGGGTCCTGTCAATGGGGCTTTTAAATCGGATTTACTTGCACGGGCGAGGGCTCTTTTGTTCCCGGTTCTTTGGCCAGAGCCCTTTGGGCTCGCGGTGATTGAGGCTCTGGTCTCTGGAACTCCGGTTTTAGCATCGAATTTTGGAAGCCTACCGGAGCTTGTTCCCGGAGATGTGGGATGTTTGCTCGATCCCTACGACGAAGAGACTTGGGTACGTTTTTTGACTTTGAGTCGGCTCCCCTGGGATCCTGAGCGGTGTCGATCTTGGGTGCTGGAGAAATTTCATTATCAAAAGATGGCGGAGTCTTATGAGAAACTTTATAAGCAAGTCTCGAGCGGGGTTGTCGTCCACTCAAAACCCCCGATCGCATCAGGATGGAGGAATTCATGATTGCACGCTATAGTCGTCCGGAGATGGCCAGAATCTGGGGAGATCGGAATCGTTATCTGATTTGGCTCCAGGTTGAGACCGCTGCATGTGCTGGGATGGCAAAAGCGGGCCTCATTTCACAGCGTGATTGGCGGAATCTCAAAAAATCTTTGGATAAGCTTCTCAATGATGGAGGGGTGGATCCCTAGAGGGTTGATGCCCATGAAAAAGTGACCCGTCATGATGTGATTGCATTTACGACGGCTGTGGCTGAGAAGATCGGTCCTCTTTCTCGTTATGTCCATTTTGGCCTCACTTCTTCTGATGTGGTGGATACTTCGCTTTCATTGCTCATTCAACAATCGGGTGAGGTCTTATTGGCGGACGTGAAGGCACTTCTTTCTACTCTTCAAGAGAGGGCATTGGAGTTTAGGGATCTCCCCACGATTGGTCGTTCGCACGGGATTTTTGCCGAGCCCACTTCATTCGGGTTAAAATTTTTAGGATGGTTTTGTGAATGGCGAAGAAATTTGTCTGAACTTAAGACCGCTTTTGAGGGGGCTCGCTTCGGAAAATTATCTGGTGCGGTGGGCGCCAGTCCTCATTTCGGGCCAAAATTTGAAGAGCGTGTTTTAAGAACGCTCGGCCTGAAACGCGAAGAAGTCAGTACTCAGGTGATTCCACGGGATCGCCATGCTCGAGTTCTTAATTCTTTGGCTGTTTGCGGGGCTTCTCTTGAGCGGATTGCCGTGGAGTTAAGGCATCTTCAGCGTTCAGAAGTGGGAGAGGTTCAAGAAGGCTTTAAGAGGGGACAAAAGGGATCCAGCGCCATGCCACACAAGAGGAATCCAATTTCCTCCGAAAATCTCACGGGCTGTGCGCGTATTTTGAGGGCTTACTCACAAGCAGCGCTTGAAAATGTCGCTCTTTGGCACGAAAGGGATATTTCTCATTCTTCGGTTGAGCGAGTGATTTTTCCGGATGCGATGATTATTCTGGACTATGCCTTGAATCGAATGAATCAGATTTTAAAAGAGCTTCTCGTGCGAAAAGATCGAGTGAAAGAGAATTTAGAAATGGCGGGTGATACGGTTTTTTCAGGACATTATCTTTTAGAGCTCGTCAAAAAGGGGGCGACTCGCGAGGATGCATACGCATGGGTTCAAGAGTGCGCACTGAAGAGTTTTGATGGGCAGGGGGAGTTTTTGGAACTCTTGGGGGCTGATCTTAGAATCAAGAAATATCTTTCCCTCCCTGAGGTGAAAAAGCTGGGTTCGTTAAAGCATCAATTGAGGCATGTTTCGGCTATCTATCAACATGTTTTTAGGCAACGTGTTTTTGCGGATACTCATCACTTAGGTGTAGCCGAATGATAAACACAAGAGAGCGAGGGCAAGCGACTCTTGAATATATTCTGATGCTTTTGATTGCGGTGAGTTCCTTTGTGATCGTAAGTAAAAATTTGATCAGGCCGATTTATAAAAAACTTTCTGAAAAACTGAATGCTCAGATCGATCATACTTTGTCTGGATCGCTTCATTCATTTCCGATTGGTCGGGGTCCTGTTAGAAATAAAAAGTGACAAACGGATTGGCTAACTTAGGGGGACTTTGGGGGGGATTAGGGGGTAATCCGTTGGCCAATCCGTTTGTCACTTCCTAGATAGAGCAAGGGAGATGCCAACTCAAAGAAGGGGTTTTTTGGTGTTTTTGCTTGATTTTTTTTAGTGGGATGGTTTTTAGCCTGTCAAAAAATTATACAACTTGAGAGTGCTCTGTGCTGAGAGTTGGTTTTGAAGTAGCCTGATTTTCTCTTTTGTATCGAGAGGATCGAAAGAGTGTGTCTAAGAATTGGTCAGGACCCTGTATTTTTTTCAATATGCTCAATGTAACTCATTAGAGCGAACCCCCCTTGATCTGAGTTCTTGATTTAACCTGGTTATTTTCACGCTTGATGTTTTAAATTTGTGATAAATCTGGTGTCATTTAGTCCGGTATAGTTTCTTATCACCTCTAGTGTTTAAGTGCGTACTTTAATTATCTATTTGTTTTTATTAATATTTTTGTATTTTTAAATTCCAGACAGAAAAGGCACACTGATTGCTATAGGACTGTTCCGGTTTCACGAAGCAATGCCCGAGCAATGGGTGAAGGGAACTGTTTTATTAGGTGCCTGGGATGATGAACAGTCCAAGGTCCCTTAGCTAAGGAGTAAAGTTCATGAAAAATTTGAAAGACTTGAAAAAATTAGGAGTGATGTTGGTTGCAGGAGCACTGACGATGGTCATAATTCTGCCGATAGCACGTGGAGAGCTTGTTTATGAAAGCCAGTTGTCTCAGTCCCAGCACGAGAGGGATGGCTTGAGAAAAGTATTGAGTTCTTCGCATAAGGCGCAAGCTGTAGCTGTAGTGGAACATGCTGAAACATCGGATGCCCCTACTGTCTCGATACCAGCAGAAGAGCCGACGATGGCCCCTGCAACGACACCTGTTTCAGATGTGCAGAATTTATCCAAAGCTGAACTGATGCGCCGAGAGCGAGTTCGTGAAGAGGTCAAGAATGAGGATATTCTCCAGGAGCGGTTAGAAGAATTGCGACTCCGTGATGAGAGACGAAGATCTGAGCAGTTAGTAAGTGGCGCTCAAGTGGGCGCTTCAGTACAAGCTGGCAAAGGTGTCGAACCCATGAACTCGAGTCAAAACATGGGATCAGGAATTCAAAACGAAGTAGTGGTGGCCCCTGTGACGGAGCGCCCTGGCCAGAACCTAGGGCAAAATTTAGGACAAAAAACGATTGCCGATGCAGGCAGTTTGACTGATCTATCTGGATCGGCATCTACAGCTAAAGTGTCGAACCTCGTTTTGGAAGAGCCTGATAAAACGACGCTGGGTTTGACAGGGCGGCTTGGGATTTCCAATATGAGCAGCAACCCTTCATTCAATGTCTCTCCCCGTTATTCAGCGGGTGTTGGGTTAGATGTCGGCGTGGCGGATACCGTCACATTTGAGCTCGGTTATGCCTTCAGTGAATTTGGGGTGGCAATGGCGAGTACAAATCCATGGATTGCTCCGTTTCAAATGCAGACTCAAAATTATAGCTCAAACTTCGAAACTCAAGTGATGAAGCAAAATGTTTTTGATGCGGGATTGAAAATTCATCTTTTGAATAATGATTTTAGATTCCGTCCCTTCGTTGGCGGGGGTGCAGGGTATTCTAAGAGTTATATCAATTATGATTCACGGATTATCGATTACCTCAATCGGATTGGACTAAGCGGAATGGCAAAGGATTATGAGGTTTCTTCCGTCTTGGGCTATTTGTCGACTGGTTTTGATGTGCAGATTACAAAAGGTGTGTCTGTCGGTACGCTGTTTAAGTATTACACCGTTCTGACAGCTCGTGAGAATCAACCTTTGAATAATATGGCGTTCACAGGCTCCTCGGGAGCGGGTTATTACCCAGGGTATGGTTATGGCTACGGCTACGGTGTTGGAGCACCTTATTATCAGGATCCTTCAGAGTTGGAGAAATCGATCGTCGGTGGCTCTTTGGCCAGGTCGAACTTCTACACGCTCACAGCTGGAGTGAGTTTCATATTCTAAGAATCGCTTTGTTTTAAAATGCCTGTTTTAAAATAAAGGCTTTGGAGGTTTAACGTGACCCCTTCAGTTGTTCCTTTGCTCATTGCTTTGGTGGCTTTTAAAGTTCTGAGCCCAGCTTTCAGTTGGTCTGACGATTCAAGTCAGAGTCCTAGGTTGGATGGACGTTTTGGCGAAGTCATGCTGATGAATAAAAATTCAGATTCGCTTATCATGAAGCGAAAACTGATCCGCTCAGCCAAAAAATCCATTGATATGTCCTATTTCATTGTCGAGGATGATCCAACTTCTGCTTTGATATTTCAGGATGTTCTAGAAAAAATCGAGAAGAATAGAAAAATCAAGGTTCGAATTCTGGTTGATTATTTCATGAGCCAAAATCAGATCCCGGCTCTCTTGATGTTGAGTCGACAGGATCGAATTCAGGTGAGGCGGTTTCGGCCCCCTAGTCCTGAGTTGATTCGTCGATTAGAGGCGCAGAACATCAATCCCAAAGCGTTTCTTCTCGGTTTGATATTTCAGAATAAAGAGAAACTTTTGCTTTCAGTGCGGAGTTCCCCGTTTTTTAAATTGATTTCTGACCATAAGACGAGTGGGAAGTGGTGTCCTGGTGACATCCTTGAATTGCTAGTCAAGCTTTACCAGGAGATGAGAGATCCAGAGTTAGAAAAGGCATTAACGCAGTTTTTGATGCGGACTCATCATAAGCTCTTGGTGGTAGATGGGAGTCGATTTTTGATGGGGGGGCGTAACATCAGCGACGAGTATCACTCTAATTTCGGAGATGGGTTGATTCAGCCTCCACGGTATTCATTTCAAGATACGGATGTATCGGGCATAGAGTTAAATGGTAGTTCTCAGCAAGAGTCTTTCAACAGACTCTGGAGAAGTGAACTCTCGGTTCTGGTCAACGAGTCCTACCTGGACGAGAAATTTGAAAATAAAAATTCAATTTTACCGGATGCCCTTCCAGAAGAAGAGCTGAATAAGAGAGCCAGACGTGCTGCCCATTTAGAAAGGTTGGATCTGTCTCAGGATGCATATCGAGTGTTGAGTCCCCTTTCAGGAAAATTAGTGGAGAATGTAGGTTTTACGATTCCTGAAAATAAATCAATTACCCAAGCCTATGCTGATTTGATCAGCGCTGCAAAAACACGAGTTGATATCGTTACAGCTTATTTTTATATTGATGATCAGATCAATGATCCTGCCCTGAGACGAATTTACGATGAGGTCGTGGCAGCGAGTCGTCGGGGAGTCAAGGTTCAGGTTTTTACTAATTCGCCCAGCACGACGGATCTCAAAATTGTGAATCGCTTAGCGTATCGAAATTATACGGCACTGAGCCAGGCGGGGGTTCAGATTTTTGAATTGGCACCTGGGCAAGGGTCTCTCCATACCAAGACAATGGCCATTGACGATGCGATTCTTGCTGTAGGATCCTTTAATCTGGATCCGCGAAGTCACTCCTTTGATACGAATAACGTAATTCTACTGAAAGATGAATCGGGCGGGTTGGTCCAGGCTTTTCGGAAATATCGAGTCGAGGGGACGGATTCGCTTCATTGGTTGAGCCCCGATCCAGAGCAGATGCGGAAATTTATGACGGATTTCTTAAACATTCGCGATGAGTGGCTCGATCTTTTCAAAAAAATGATCTAACTTCCATGTCTGTAAATTTTTAAAATCAACGCAACGAGTCTAGTCCTGCTGGCTTCGTATTCCTTTGGCATTTCCCTTGGGATTTTGAGGATCCTTGGTCTATGATCGCTTTCCGGGAGATCATCCGAGTGTTTGCAACCCAGAGCTCAGGAGTCAGACTATGGAAACTGAAATTTATCGAAAATCTACAGTTCACGAGAATGAGTCCATGACCGAGAAAACAAGCCAAGTCGCAGGTAAGTCGATTTTTAGTTTAGTCGATTGCTCTGCAACCTGGGGGATCAATCTCTGGAAGGTGATTTTTGATCTTCCGGATGAAAAGGTGAATAAACTCAATCTTGGAGTGATGGAGCAATTTGGAGACCTGCTGAGCCGTCTCGAAGAAATGGGGAAACAAAATCAAATCGATGTTTTGGTGCTGCTCTCTGGCAAGGCAGGTGGTTTTATTGCCGGGGCAGACATCACCATGCTCCAGGCCGCAAAGACAGCTCAAGATGCAGAGCTGCTTTCACAAATGGGGCACAAGCTCATGAATCGCTGGGAAGATCTCCCTTGCCCGACCGTGGCTGCTGTGAACGGTGCTGCTTTAGGGGGCGGTCTTGAGTTTTGCTTAGCAAGTTCAGCCATTGTGGTTTCAGCTGATTCTAGTGCAAAGCTTGGACTGCCAGAGGTGATGCTGGGACTCATTCCTGGAATGGGGGGATGCGTGAGGTTGCCGCGCAAAGTAGGGCTTGCAACTTCTTTAGATCTCATTTTAACGGGTAAGACTTTAAGTGGAGAGCGAGCTTTAAAGGCGGGGATGATTGAAGCTTGCCTACCTATGGAAGATTTTGAAAATTCTGTTTTTCGTTGGGCGAAGGCCAATTTAAACGCTCTTCAGTCGGGCAAGAGGCTCGCCAAGGAGCCCAAGCTGGGTGGGATGGGCGGCGCCTTCGGAACATTCATGGAAAAAACTCCTTTCGGACGTAAATTGATCTTCACTAAAGCTCGTGAAGGCGTCATGGCGAAAACCAAGGGGCATTATCCCGCTCCACTCGAGGCATTGGACACGATTCAGGAGATGGGGGGCGCCTATGGCGTAAAGCTTAAGGGTGAAGCGCGTGACCAAGCGCTTGCGCGCGAGGCCAAAGGATTTGGAAAGGTTGCTTCGTCTCAAATCTCAAAAAATCTGATGAGAATTTTTTTCATGACCGAAGGCGTGAAGAAATCAACAGGTCTCATGGCCGGAAAAGTGTCCACTATTCATTCAGTGAAAAATGGGGCAGTGCTTGGAGCGGGTGTAATGGGCGGAGGGATTGCGCAGCTCCTGGCAGCTAAAGAAATCCCTGTTCGGATGAAAGATCTTTCAGCGGAGGCTTTAGCCGCGGGGATATCCGTTGCTTCGAAAATTTTCCAAAAAGAAGTAAAGAAGAAGAAGATTAATTCTCGGACTTATCTTCAAAAATTGAATTTAATCGCCCCGGTGTTGGATTATTCCGGTTTTCGATCAGCGGACCTGGTGGTGGAGGCCATTGTCGAAAAAATGGAGGTGAAGAAAAAAGCCTTTCAGGAACTCGAAGGCTATGTGAGAGAAAATTGCATTATTGCCTCCAATACTTCCTCGCTTTCGATTAATGAAATGCAAA
>JAHFAC010000071.1 GCA_023250755.1 Bacteriovoracaceae bacterium
CTCTACCGGCTGGAGCTGTCCTTTTTTCTGAATCACCCCTGACATTTTAGAATCCAAATTCAACGTAAAATTCTCACCCTGACGGGTGACCAGCTTAAATCGCTTTTCAGAAAGGAAAGGGGGGATACCAAAATGATTTTTCCGGGCCTCCCCTACGGTGATCGCCTTTTCGTCCACGAAGTGCTCAACATCTAAAATCGTACCATTCCAGGACATGACTGTTTGAAGCGCTGTTTTTGAGGTCGGGCGAAAATCAAAAATCTCCTCCACCTCACGTTCGTCCTCGAGCAAGAGGGGAGAAAAGTCCTCTTGCGGATTCAAGAAGAGCTTACGACCCTCACTTTCGCGAATCCGCTCTCGCGTCGAAATCTGATTCACATCCTCGAGACTGAATTTTAAGGTATGGTAACCGACAGTGATCTCGTCTCCCGCTTTGAGGCTCTCAGTAACGATCTTCATTCCGTTGACAAAAACCCCGGTATCGCTGGCAAGGTCATAAATCGTGGCTGCGCCCTGAGCTTGAGACCCAGCACGATTCACCTCGAGTACTGCGTGAATCGGGGCAATCCCCTCACCTAAAAGCCGGACATCCGCGGAAATAACCGACCCAATCACAATTCTCTCTTTGTGGAGCCTAAAAAGCTTGGCGGGGGTCACCGATGGCCCTTGAGACGCTAAAGATAAAACCACGATTTTTGTGTTTTTCGAAGGGATAAAAGGAGGCGTCGTCTTCGCCCCAGCCTGGCCACTCATGTCTTTTTCGTTTCCCATGATTTACCGCTCCTCACTTACTCAAAACAACATCCCGCAAAAGTTCACGATGAAAATTTTTTCGCCGTTTTACGAGAGAATCAAATTTTTCCTCGACTCTCCGTTCAAAATAAAACTCACCTGGGCTTCGGACCTCCCCTTCAAGGTGAATCCCTTCGAAGTCCAGATCTGTTTTTTTAGGGTAAACAATTCGCGGCTTTGCAGCCTCCTTGGATTCTTCAGCGCGCGCCGAAAATGTTACAGCTCCAACCAGCACCCAGGCTGCGATCATATAAGGTGCTACTTTATGATTTTCCACGCCGCACAACTCCTTTTCAAGTTCTCAACCGCCAATTTCTCAAAACCCACAAGATTTTTCTCAACCAATTTCCCGAGCAAAGTTAAACATTTTTCCGCACCCTCTGCACCCTTCGCGGAGCTCCGAGCCGCCTCGTGGTAAACGATCTCAAATTGATCCGAACTCAAGCCATCGCTCTTGGCTTTCGCAAACTGGGCTTCGACCTGTGGGTCGCCTGAACTCTGTAACAAACCCTGAAGCGCAATCGCCAATCCACCCGATGCATCGGCACTCGGTGCCTTGAGCTGAACTTGATCCCAAAGTGGTTTCGCTTTGGCAAAGACCCGGTAATAATTTAAAAGCAGGGCGCGATTCATCTTCGCAAAAATAAAAAGATCATCTTGCTTGAGTGCCTCCTGTAAAAGAGACGATGCCTCGCCTACAGAAAGCCAATCCTCCTCACGAGCTCCGCTAGCGGCTAAAACCGCTTGATTATTGAGTGCTGCAGCTGATTTTGGGTTCAAAGTGAGGGTCCTTGCGTAGCAGACTTGAGCAAGTCCCGGCTTTCCGGCCCCCCAAAGTAAATTCCCGTAATCAAGCCATTGAACGGCATCTTGCGCATTTTGAATGAGTCGGTCGCGAACTCTCTTGAGTTCCACCTCGCCACCATCAGCCGGAGCCCCCGCTAACCTTAACTTCCCTCTCGGCCCTTGAGCTCTCCCTGGACTTCCTAATCGATCGGCAATTTCGGGCAAGACTGGGCTTAAAATTTCATCTGCCACGGCCTTTTGGTAAGCGTCGCCCCAAGTTTGAAGCGCTTTTTTTCGAAGCGGTTGGCTGATTGCCAGGAGATTTTTTGTAAAAGCGGCTATTCCATCAGGGCTCGCGGCAGCAGGTGGCGCAATCTTCTCAACCTCATCGGCAAAGGCCATGACCCAGTTAGCAATTTTAAAAAGTGCAGCTACGCCCCAAGGTCCCCCGACGTCCACTGCGGCCAAATAAGCTTTGCTGAGAGGCTCCAAAAATTTCAAGCGTTGATTGAGCGCCTTCTTGACTTGAGCTTCGGGCAGCTTGAGCGGATCAAACTTTGCTTCATGCTCCATTATCTCAGCAAGGCGATACCGCGAGTAAGCAACAAAAGGTGAAAGATGCCCCCCCTTTTGCATTGCCACTTTTTTAAAATGAGATTTTGCTTGAGCAAGATCTCCCACTTCTAAATAAAGATCCGCACGACGGGCGCCGCACTCAGCCGCGTACTCAGGGGGACCACCTTGGCAGTAAATATAATTTCCCTGTGAACGCGCCAAGAGCAATGCGATGGCCCAATGATGCGATGATTTTTTGTATCGCATAAGAAAATCGCGCCAATCCTCTTGAGCCGCCTTTAAATTCCCACTTCCCTCATGGATCCGAGCTGAAGTTTCTAAAGCATCCGGATCATCTTGGGTTCGACCCAGCTTTCCAAAAAGAAAGGCAGATTCGTCAAAAAACCCTTGGATCAAGAACGAGGTCGCCGCGCCCCGAAGCGAGTTCGATGCCTGCTTGCTGCTCGGAAAGCGCTTGAGCCATTGCCCAGCCACACGCATAACCGAAACCGCATCTCCTGCTGTCAAATAAGCGGAAACTGCGCTTGAATAAGCTTTTTCGGCGAGGTCTGTCTTAGTCGTCTCTGTAGCAAAAGCCTCGTAATCCTTGGCCGCGGATCCATAATCTTTGTCGCGCTCATGGATTGCGATCATCCCTACTTTGAAGCGGGTGTCTTGCTCGAGCAAAAGGGTCTTGAGCTTTCCCTCGCCCATCTCTTTATCGGCTGCGAGCAATTCTGCGTTACCCCGAATATCCTTCATGATTTCCTTAAGATCACTCGCGGCATCTGATTTTTCGATCTCTGCAGGTGATAGCGAGGCGATTCGATCCGCATAAAGTTGGATCCAAAGCCTCGCGGCAGTCAAACCCTGCTGACTCCTTGGGTATCGCTCGATCAATTTACGAATCCGCTTGACCGCGTCCTTTTGCGTTCCCTTGTAGCCCGCCAAAATTTGAGCAGACCTTAGAGCGGTCTCGCGTCCTTCGGGCAAATCGCCCAGGGTATCAGCCAACTCGTCTCCGGCCTCAACGAACTCCCGCTCGAGAACAGAGGGCTCAGTAGCCATCGGGATTTTGGGCGCGGTTTGCGCTGCTTTCTTTAAGGCTTCTGAAAGCGCAGAAATTTTTAATACGGCGGCCTCTTTGGTATAACGCTTATCACCCGAGTCGATGACCTTTCGGTAAAGCTCCGAAGCCTCTTTGGATTTGCCCAGCTCACGTTTTACATCAGCCAGGTACATTTGGATTTCTGGCGTTTCTTTTCGCGGATCTTCCTTTGCCAGGAAAAAAAGAATATAGGCACTATAAAAATCATCGGCTACTTGCAATGAAGCTCGATTGCCGGTTTTCCTAAAAGCCTCGTGCTGCTCAGTTGCGGCCCTTCGCACCATGGCCCTTAAATTCTGGGCGGCGGTCTCGGTCTCCGCATCTCCTCGCGTGAGAAGTTTGGCATTTTTAAGTCGTTGAACGACTTCAGCATACCGTCCACGCCGCAGATCCAGATCCACTAGCTTGACTAAAAATCGAAAACGACCCTCTTCATCTCGACTGATGCGAACTAGGGCCTCATAGACTTGAACGGCCTTGATCGGTTCGACGTTCCTTTCATATTGCTTCGCGAGTTTTTCTAAAATTTTAGGGTAAAAATCTTTTTCTCCGGCGACTTTGTCAAAGTAAACCAAAGCCTCATCAACTTTTCCGGCTTCAGTCATAAAAATCGCCATGTCCCTGAGCGCTTCTTCACGAAGGTTGACGAACTTTTCACCTCCCTCACTCGCCCGGGTGACGGCCTCCTTCATCGTAGCCACAGCATGATCAAAGCGGCGCGTTTTATAGTAAGTCCAAGCCAGCTTATGAAGCACTCGGGGGTATTGGTCCCCTAATTCGCCTCCTTTTTTAGCGGCCATTTCATAATAAGATTGAGCCTTCTTGAACAGATTTGCGTTAAAAGCCGCCTCACCCAATGCGCGATAAGCCTCAACTACGAAAGGGCTCTCCGGATAATTTTGCGTCAGAAGCTCAAAATAATGAACACTCTCTTTAGTTCGCTCAAGCTCCCCATAATGAAAGCCCAAAAAGTAATAAACCCGATCCATATGTTGAAACTGGATTTTAAACCGCAAGATCTCTTCGCAAGCGTCGATTCCCTTAAAAAGATAAGGTTTAGAATGCGCCCGATTAATCAAAGGATCGGATACACCTTGCTGAAGGCGCTTTTCGTGAACTCGCCCTTCAAGGAGGAATGCGGCCCGATAGGATTCCAAGTAAAGCTCCGCGACCCTCAGGTAAAGGTCAGCGCGACGGTTCGTCGGCAAGCGTCGGCCGAGCACGATTCTCAGCTGAGTGAGCTCCTGGTTTCTGAGATCAGCAATCTTGGTTTCTTCAGGGCTCTGGAGAGCAAGCAACTCTGAATCAGAATAGGCCGCCACGGCCCGCGTTGACGGAATCCACAGAACTCCCCACAAAACCACACTTGATAAAATGGATTTAATCAGGATTTTCCGCATTCCGTCTCCAGCCCAAAAACATAATCCCCAAGCTCATCATTCCAAAATTCGCCATTGAACGACCAATAATATTGATCATCCCGCCGGTAAGGGATCACATTGCCCCGAGTCCGTTCGCCTTCAGAGGGGCGCTTATATACCAGACGATGTTTCGCTCGACCGAGCATTTCTAATTTGATGAATGCGATTTTTTCAAAATCTGAAACCAGAGCCGAATGGTGATCAATCAAACTATTCTTGACATAAGCCCCGCCGAGAAGATGAATCGATTTCAACCGCCATTTCAAGACCAATTCCAAGAATCCAGGGAATCCCTCGCCTCTTTCATGCAAAACCCCAGGCTGGCTGGAATCAAAAGTCCGAATGGCTCGGGCTTCGGACTGAATCGCGCTCTCCGCCGCCACTAGATTCTGAAAATAAGGACCGCGAGCAAAGCGATTCACCAAACTCTGAAACCCACTTTGCCCATAGAGCGAGCCCGCAAGCACGCCTTTGGCAGATTCGTAGAATCGTGAAAGATTGGAGGGATCTTTTTCTACGAATTTTTTGACCTCTTCGCCCAGCTCCGTGTACTTCGAATGGAATTCGTTGATGGCGTCGTTCGCATCCGAGTAAAGGCAAAGTGCGAGAAATGCCTGAGCGCGAAGAACGTCGATTTCTGAATTAAACACGAACGAAAGCGCTGGACTCTTGTACGAAGCAAGCTTGCCTAAGGTGCGATTGTACTCCTGCCGGCCAAACGAGTTCCAAGCCTGCTCAAAAAGCACGTCCGGCCAAACTAGGCTTTCTTTTTGAATTTGCTCATAAGCATGATCCGCGTCGTCTAATCGATTCATCTGATAAAGCGTGCGCGACTCCCCCGCCTGACAACGGGCCTCGAGATCCTCGGCCTCTCTCCGGCGTTGCTGATCACGCAGGCTCACGACATCCGTCTGCTCTGAAGCAGCACGAGCTCGATCAACGTAATCACCTGAATTCCGCGCGCAAGCGCGAAAATCCAAGAGAGCTTCTTCGTTTTTCCCTGAAATCGCAAAAGCGGTCCCGCGCAATTGAAGTGCGAAGGGCCAAAGGGGGCTGGATTCGCTCATTCCGTTCAAATAGCCAATGGTTTTTTCTTCTTTCCCTTTCAAAAGCGCGTCTTTTCCGAGTGAGTAAAGATAAGCGCTGCGATTGAGCGAATCATAATCTTCGTAAGTGGTGTGGCGAATTAAATACTTTCGAAGGACATCAGCCCCCACTCGCACCAAGAGTTCTTGGGTATGGGTCAATACGCGCCGAATCGTCGGTTTGTCCGCGGTTTGAAGTGTCCGGATAAAAAAATATGAAGCCGTATTATAGAGCCCCGCTTGAACGAGGCTTGAAGTCACCCAAGCATAAGCCAAAGGCTGAAGAGCCGGGTTTTCTTCACCCGCGGCAAACGCATATCGGGCCGCCTTGAAGTACTGCCCCGATTGATAAAATTTCTGTGCATCTTGAAGTGCAGAATGCGCCGAAGGCGTCTCGACGCCTCCTAAAGCTATGGGGATCTGGATGAAAAAGAGGCAAGCAAGGAGAAGCGCTCCCCTTCTTGATCTCAAATCCTGTACCCGAGTCCAAAACCGAAAAGGTAATTGGAAAACCACGTGTTTTCTCCGCTATCCCCAAATCGGGGAGCTTGATAAATGGAACCCGTGAAATCAAAACGGACAATCCAGTTTTGATTCAAGTGGTACTGATGCCCCGTTCCCAGGAACAGAGCTAAAAAATCCTGCTTGCTATAGGACGGAGAACTACTCGCGCTGGTCCGAGTATCCAATGCGGTATTGATCGATCCCATCCCTCCCGAAAAATACCAGTCAAAATAAAGAACTTTGTTGAAGACATTGATCTTGGCATACCAAGGCACATAATGAGCAACGAGACCCAGCTGTGAACGAATCTCTCGAACCACGGGGAGAGTATTAGGCGCCGCTTGTTTCAGATGCTCAAAAGTATTGTTCTCGCGATTATTGAGTGTCGAGTAAAATACCTCAACCCCAAACATTTCTGACAGGTAATAGGAGAATGCTCCAGAAATTTCATAAGTATTGCGATAGGCGTTTGAAATTCCGGGTCCTGCCATAACGCTGAGTTGGGGTCGATTTGCTTTCAGGTATTTTCGGTTCTGAAGAACATAGATCTTCTTCTCAGGATCGAGCCAATTAAAGTTAAACTCATCAGCGGCGTACGCTTGAGTCACCCCAATCACCCATCCCACCCCAATCAATCCTTGAAACAACCCCTGCCAAATTCCATGGCTTTTCATGATGTTAAAAGTTTACCCCGGAGATCTGAGGGACAGCAAGCATTTTGCACGGGATGTCAGCGACGAAATATTGACGGAATGGGGCAGCTGCATTAGCGTCTCTTCAGGGGGAAAATTCAAATGAAATCTAAAATCCGTGGCTTATTACTTTTTACCTGTCTTGTCCTTGCTTTTGCATCCAATGCATTGGCCGATCATAATACCCCAACTCCACCGCAAGATGATGTTTTAGAGTGTGTGTGGACCAACCCCGCTTACCAGCCCTACAATCTTCAAACCCACTCCCTCATTGGCAAACCTGGGTTTGGTTATCTTGATGCTATTGCCTGTCAAACTTCTATCGCCTCAGCGAATGAAGGTCTGGTTTGCAACTGGAACGGGAGCAGCCATCAACCTTACCATTACAGGTCAAATACTCCGTTTGGTAAAACGGACTACGGATTTTTCTATCTCGAAGGCTGTAACGAAACCGTTCGAACAGCGAAAAATGGCCTCGCTTGCGCTTGGACCGGAGGCGGTTTCCAACCCTACCGAATTGCAGGCAATCAACCCATCGGAAATTTCGATCATGGATTTCGTGATTTAAGAGGGTGTATTGAAGCCGTCCAAGGTTCTTCGCCCCACCTCGTCTGTAACTGGTACGGAGCAGGCTTTATGGCTTATGAGATTGGAACAAATCAACCTGCCGAAGGGGGGATCCGACACTTCCTAACACTCCAGGATTGTAATGACTTTGTCATGCACGGTAAGATCTATTGACACAATGCATTACTCCCTATAATAGACTCCTCTTTACCAGGGGAATCTCGTATGAAATTAAATCTGGGCGTTTTTCTCTCAACCCTCCTCTTCTCACAAACCTTACAGGCGGGCCCGCTCACCGAAAGTCTGGCCGAAAAATGGATTTCGCCTGAATCTCTTTCATCCCTGCAAAAACTCCCCGAGCAGGAGCAAGAAACTCTTAAAAAGGCTCTAAACTGGATCGAAGATCAATCACGAGAGTGGCCTTCTCGCCTCTCCGTGACTTCAACTCGCACCTACCTCAGCTGTGACCCAGTCGGAGCTCAACTTCTCTTAGGCGCAAAATGGGCCTCCTGCGTGGCGATTGAAATTGCGCCCAACCGGCGCGTGGGATTTCGTGCCATCAGTCTCCATCAGGTCGAACTCGGGATCGGGGTGGAATTCGATGGAGGTCCTGACCAAGGCGATCACCTC
>JAHFAC010000072.1 GCA_023250755.1 Bacteriovoracaceae bacterium
TGAGATCATTCTGGCTGTTGTGGTGGCGCTCTCCCTTCTTTTGCTTTGGCTTGGAGAGCGGGCGCTCAGGCCATTGGCCAATTTGACTGGACTCGCTCGTGACATTACTCGGCGCGGGCTTAAAAAAGAAGACAAAGTCCTTTTGACCCAGCTCCCTCTCAGCCGCAACGACGAAGTCAGTCAGTTGGCGCGGGAATTTCATCACATGGCGACGGCATTGCTTGAGCGCGAAAAGGTCGTCGAATCGCAGAGAGATCGACTTGAGGAGCAGAATCGGCTTCTTCGGGAGATGGTCGCTGAGGAAAAAAAGCTTCAGACACGCCTGAGGCAAGCAGAAAATTTAGCCGCAATTGGCAGGATGTCTGCGCAAGTCGCTCATGAAGTGCGGAATCCACTCCATTCCATCGGCCTTGAGGCAGAGATGGCTATGGAGATGGCGTCTCGCCTGGGGCAAATCCCGATCAAGAATTCACTTCAATCCATTTTGGCAGGAGTGGACCGATTGGAGAAAATCACTGACAATTATCTCAAGCTTTCGCGTCTTTCGGCAGGAAGCAAGGGCCGCGTGGATTTAGAAGAAATTGTTGAAGCGGTCCTTGCGACTTATGCCTCTGCCTGTGAGGCTCAAGGAGTTCGGGTTAATTGGGAGTATGCGGCGGATGCTCCTATGATTTGGGGGGATCGCGACCTTTTGGAGCAAGCGATCGGAAATTTATTTCGCAATTCGCTTCAAGCAATTGAGGGAAGGGAGTCACCCCAGATTTTAATGAGTATGGGCAAGATTGGTGATAAAGCTGGCGATAAAGCTGCAAATAAAACTACAAGTCAAACTACAAATAAAACTACAAATAAAACTAATGACCAGTTCGCATGCCAGTTCGCATGGTTGAAGGTCGCAGACAATGGACCTGGTATTTCTCAAGATTTCAAAGATAAGCTTTTTACTCCATTTGAGACGACTCGAGCGCAAGGCACGGGGCTCGGCCTTTCTTTTGTCAAGCGGGTCGTAGAAGAGCACTTTGGGACAGTAGAGTGCTTGTTCAATGAGGGATTGAGTAGGGATACAGCGGTACCCAGGGGGGCTTGTTTTGAAATTCAACTCCCTCTCTTTCAAGGAAATTCTGAAGCCCTAAAAAAAATTCCACATGAGGCAAGTCAAAATGTCTAAACGAATTCTTTTGGTGGACGATGATCCCCAGTCGCTTGAGTCGACTCAAAAGATCCTGGCGTTAGCTGGTTACGAAGTCACTCAAGCCACGGATGGGCAAATGGCTTTGGAGCAAGCTCGGCGCCTTTCTTTTGATGTGGTCGTAAGCGATGTTCGGATGCCCAAGCTCGGGGGGCTTGAGTTCCTGCGCGCGCTCTCGTTTTGTGGTGAATCAATACCGGTGATCCTCATGACGGCATTTGGTCGAGTGGAGGATGCCGTTTGGGCGATGAAGTTGGGTGCCGTGGACTTTTTGAACAAGCCCTTTAAGCGCCAGACTTTGCTCTTGGCTGTGGAGTCAGCGCTCAAGCGATCGCGGGTGAAAACTTCAGGCGAGCAGCTTGAGAGGCCCGAGCTTTTGATTGGTGAATCTCAGGTGATGCAAAGCTTGCGAATGCAAATCGCTCAGGTCGCACCGAGCGCGGCAACGGTACTTTTGGTAGGTGAAAGTGGAACCGGCAAGGAGCGTGTTGCCCAGTGCCTTCACCAACAAAGCCCGCATTCACGCGGAAGATTTATTGCTCTTAATTGCGCGGCCGTTCCCGAACAGCTCATCGAGTCCGAGCTTTTTGGCTTTGAAAAAGGGGCATTTACAGGAGCTTCTTCCCAAAAAGAGGGGCTTTTCGAAGCCGCTGACGGCGGTACGCTGCTTTTAGATGAAATCGGAGATATGCCTTTTGCTCTGCAAGCCAAGCTGCTTCGAGTGCTTCAAGAGCAGGAGGTCCGCCGTCTCGGGGCAACAGGTTCCAAGAAGGTTGATGTGCGCGTTATCGCAGCGACCCACCAAGACCTGCATGAAAACGTCCGAATTGGAAAATTTCGTCAGGATCTTTTTTTTAGGCTTGAAGTGATTACCCTTCAAGTCCCGCCGCTCAGGACCCGGCTTGAAGATTTGCCCATCCTGATCGACCATTTTCTTCAGAACGCGATTTTGCGGCACGGAAAGAGCATTGCTGGGATTGAGCCGGACGCCCTTCAGGTATTGCAGGCGCACTCCTGGCCAGGCAATGTTCGCGAGCTTTCAAATGTCATTGAGCGTGCTGTGGTATTTGGCTCGGGTGGGGCTATTCGTATTTCTGATTTACCGCCCCATCTCGTTGCGCTGGCCAAACCCAATGGACCAGGGGATAGACCAGATAAAAAAGAAACTCTCTCCGAAGCGGGATCAACCATCTCTGTGCGCGTTGGAACCTCTCTCAAGGATGTCGAGGACCTGATGATCCGAAAAACCCTCGAGGCGACCTCAGGTGACAAGAACATGACCGCCAAACTTTTAGGGATCAATTCTAGGACGATTTACAGAAAGCTGGATAAGAGATCGGAGTAATAAAATCTTGACTAGGGGTTCCACGTCTGGCCATCCACTATTCCGATGACGATACTATTTTTTGGTCAAATGACAGGAGTTCAATATTTGGATCTTTTGATTTGAGCCAGAAGTAAGATACCAAATGAATGGCGTCCAGTGAACGCAGATTTGATTCTGGAGCAATTACTCCAGCGGCATTGCATATTTCTTTGGTTATTTCTAAAAAATCAAACTTGGACCAGAAACTTTTAAGGACGGTCTCAAATTCAAATTTAATTTTGTCTTTCACTTTGGGATTGGCTAATGCGGCCCTTAAAATGGCTCTTTCTGCCTCAATGCGGATTAACCGAGAGGCAATAATCCGATCCGCGCTCTGAAGTTTTTTTAAGGTGGATTCATACCCTGTTTCACGAAAAAGAACGTTTAAAAGAGCCGAAGTCTCGACAAAGAGAGCTTTCAACGGGAGTCTTTCCTAAGTGAGTCTAGGATTTCTTGAGAGCTGAGTGGCAGTGAAAACGAGAGAGGGTTTAATTTTGGCCAAGCCCCTGAAAGATCGCTTCTCAGTGTAACAGCCCCTTTTTCAGCGGCTAAAACGAGCTCTTCTTCGAGGTTTGACTGGCTGAGGTTTTGATAATGTGCCGGCCTGAGTTCGGCAATGACTTGATCCCTCTCAGTGATTAAAACCGTCTGCCCTGTTTTGACAATCCTAAGGTACTCGCTTAGCTTGTTTTTTAGTAATTTAACGCCCACAGCTTTCATTTTTATAGAGTAGCTATTGGTAGCTACTTTGTCAATAAAGCATTATTTTATTAAAAATAACGCCATGACAGCAGACCATAAGAATTAAACGGGTTTGGTAGATTAATTACAATACCTCTTGCTTTGTTGGTCCCAGCCTCGCGGGGGCACACAGGCGAAGTAAGGTGAGGTACGCTTCTCGATAGGGTTCACGAGCGCCCTTGGGGCAGGTGAGGCAGAGTTGGCGAATGTCTTTGGGTAAAATAATCTCAGCGATCAGTGCTTGATGGAGTTTTTTCCCTAAAATTTGCCCTAAAAAACGGGCCGAAAGCATGGCCGCGGGAGCCAGTCGATCCGAATCAATAAAGCGTCCCAGAAGTGGGGCTCGAAAAGGCCTGCCCCGGAGAAGATCGCGCTCAGCCCCAAGCATTTTTAGCGAAAGCTTGCGAGCGACTGATTCAATTCGATCGAGGCGACGCTTGGAATTTCTTAAATGCTTAAGACGCCGGATATGGTCTTCGTAGAGATCACATTTTCTGCGAGGATTCAGGAGAAGGCTTCCTAAGAAGCCAAAGCTGGACTCGATGATGAGTCGAAAATAGGTGTCGATTTTGGATTCAAAGATTTCTTGAATATGCGCGCGAGCCCTAAAGAGATGAATGGCCGCGAGTTCGGCTGCGCGGTTTTGGGATGGACTCCCTAAGTAAGCGATGTTGACACGAGGAATGTAAATTCGCTGATTGGAGGCCACATGATATCGGATCATGCGAATTTCTCGATTTGAGAAGAGGCCCTCTTTTTCAAGAGAGTCTACGAAGTCTGCGTCTTGAATGGTCTTGAGTGTGAGCGACTCAAACGCAGCGGGAGCGATATTTAAAAATTCGGCGATTGCTTGTCCGTAGGTTCTCATCAAAAACAGATAATCGATGGGATCCTGAAATGAAGTGCTCAAGTCGTCGGTGAGCAGCGCATCATGCTCATGAATCGTTTCTGAAGCGCTTCCCTCCGCCCAAGTGACCAAGGATTGGAGCTTGGTCCAGGGGGTGCTGGAAAGAACGCAGAACCTGTTTTTTCGCAAGCGAAGCACGTTTGCCTGATGTTCTTTGTTCTTCCTGGCCAGGTACCAGTAAATTCGATCCACATTTTGATGAATGCAGAGCGACTTGAGCGGGCGCCCCAGGTAATCTTTAGAGATGAGAGCCAGTTGTCTCGGGAGATGCCGGCTTGCAAGATGCAGCTCTCCGTAAAGGACGATCATACGAGGTTTCGCTTTTGACCGAGGAGTTCTTGAAAAAAGATCCGTAATGATCCCAGCCGCCCACTGATCACGTTTCTGAAGCTCGGTGTCATGTTTGGCGCGGCGAAGGGAAGCACTTGATAAAAATAATTCTTTCGGACGATTTAGTGCAATGAGTGGGATTTGATTCTCTCTGGCCCATTCAAAGAGAGGCGCATAGTTTTTCCAAGGAAATCCCCACTCGTCATCATAATGGATGGTCTCATGAAAGGTTTCAAGATCGATTCGCCCTGATTGAAAGTCATCCAAAGCGGATTGATAGTGGCTCGGTATGAGCTCCAATCCAAGCCACCAAGTCTCTCCTGGGCGGACCGCTTCTCGAACAATTCTCAAAGCAGTGCGCTGTGCTTGTCTAAACGTATGGAAGTCAGCGATGAAGGTGATATCCGATTTTCGGGTCGCGTTGATGAGTTCTTCTTTCTTGGCGGGACGGAGTGAGGACATCGATTTCTGAAAGTCCCTGTCATAATTCCGCTCGTAAGCTTGAATGGCGGGAGGTTGCTCTCCCAGAAGACGGTCAGTCTCAACCTGCAGAGATTTATAAATTCGGTGCTGGAGGGCAAAGAGTTTTTTCATGGAACTTTTAAGGGGGGAGAAACCAATTTTCACGGCAGTTTTTGCGGTCCACAGAAACCCGGGGATTGAAATAATAGACGAACCCACGTACCCAATAACCCTGCAGCTCACACAAAAAGGGCGCGATTTCTTTTTTTAACCCCTCTTGTTCTTGCTGATCCGGGCAGTTGCGAATCTGAAGTTCTACCTCTGTGGCGGTTGCCCTTCGGATGAGGAATCCCTCCATTTTCGGAAAGCCAGAGAGCGGACTGTCGTGAAACGAAGCTAAAATCGAACGGAGATCGCCTGGGTGGATTGAGTCGGATTCTGGATGAAGGATCTTCCATCTTCGATGAGCGCAATCGCGTCCCGCTCTCCAGGAGGCTTGTTCTAAAATCGTTTTGAGTTCGGATTGGGGCCTTTTTTGTGCTTTGGTTTTCCAAAGCACCCAGCTTTGGACGGTCCAAATGGCCTTTTCAAGTCGCCCCAGAAGGTCATTCGGATCGGTATCGTCAAGGAGTTTTTCAAGTGTTTGGAGGTTGAGATCCGCTTCGGATGCTAGATCGGGGTACGCGGGATGCGTACGTTCAATGAGGCGGGGAGGATTTCCATTTAATTTAAGTTCATTTAGCCATTCACGCGTGAGGGCATGCAGATCTAATAAATTTCGGTACCAAAGATAATGCTCCGTTGAGAGGCGTCTCAAGTGCCAGGGTTGTTCGCGCATCAAAATAACTCTAGCCGATTTTTAGCAAATTGGGGAGGGGTCAGGGCTCCGGATCCGAGTTCGGAGCCCCGGTAGGATTTGGGGCGGGTCGGTAACTAGCGCTTTCGCAATTCGCTCAATCTCACGTTGCTGCTCAAGTTGCCAAGGCAAACGCCTTGCGAAAGCCCACAATCCTTGAAGTAAATCGAGGACTGTGTCGGATCAAACTGGGTTCCATTGGTTAAAGTCAGGAGCATTGAGACTCCAATGGGGGAACTGGATAATTCTTGAATGCTCATCGCAGGCGAGATGAGGCCGTAGGTTAAAAGGTTGTAACTTCCGAAATAAGGGGATTGCCCATTCACACCGAGGCTAAGGAAATTATTGAATCGAACTGTCCCGATGGGACCACTCGGGGAGTCAAAGGCCACAAAGGCGTAAGTGTCGTTGGGCTGTCCTTGCACGTACGCCTGCATGAGTTGAAGCGTTGCAGCCTGTGTATTCGAAGCTCCGTCTGAAAGATCTTTGATCAGAACGCAGTCATAGATTCCAAGCAATGCGTTGAGGGTGGACGGAGCAAGGCCGTTTACAGTGGGGTAGGGGAGTTGACCGGGGGCTGGGGCAGAAAAAACAAGGGGCTGTGAACTTATGTTGGTGCCAGGAGGGCCTGCTGCCGGAGCGGGGGCTGGGCCGCCGGACACGCCCGAGCTGAGGGGAGAGGTCTGAACCTTGCTTCCACAACTGGCCGTGAGTCCGGCCACCAGTGCCGTAGTCACAAAAATGGCTATTTTTCCTCTCACTGCTTTCATCTCTACTCTTCTCTCTACTCTTCTGTCTTCTCTTCACCTGGAGGGACTCTCTTCACTCTTTGTCCCTGCTTCTGTGTTGATTCAATTTGCATTTGTGGTGCCAAAAGTGACACAGGACAAGTTCATTTAAAAATCCTATGGATTCAATAGGTTTTGGAGTGTGATTCAAAATGAGAGTTGAATGAAAGACGTGCAGGCCTGTCAAAACACTGTACAGCTGAAAAGCAACTCATTGAGTTCGCGAATTTTGAGGGTCTGCTCACCGTGAGATCTTAAAATATCCCCTGCCGTGGTTTCAGCGAGTTCTAATTGCCGGGGGAGTTTCACAAATTGCATCAGCTCATGCCAGGTCGGATGCGTTAGCCCCTCAAGTTGGTCCCAGATCATATCTAAAATGCGGGGTTGGTGGGACGCGAGGTGAAGGTGCAACCCTTTTTCGCTGGCTAGTAAAATACCGGGAGTAGGGGCTTTGACTCTCTCGATCAGGGCGATTGGAAGATGAAGGGGAAGAGATCCTGAAAATTGGACATGCCCCCCTAAGGTGACGGGGATGCACTCTGTTTTTGGGAGGATCTCAAGGATTCCACGCCATGAAATCGATCCGTCGGGGCGAACCAATGAAAAAAGACGACGCTGACCTGTTTGAATTTGAGCCAAGACGCGAGACGTCCTGACAAAGAGCGCTGCTCGAATTTCATTTCCGGCCTCGTCTCGCGCTAAGTTTGAAAGTTTTTCTTTCACCCCTTTTGGCTGATAGGCAAGGTCTGATGCCAATCTTTCCCATTCACCTGGTAGGGGCTGAGCAAAAAGTGACTTAAGAGGTTGGTTAGAGGCGGGATTCGCACCGAGTACTTGGAGCAAAAGCTTTGGGACAGGAATAAATTTCATGACCTGTTCATTGATGATCCATTTCTCTCCCTTGCGTTCAGTCTGATGATCAAGCCACTGTTGAACAAGAGCAGATTCCAAATAAGCGCAGAGCGGTGCAATCCAAGTTTCATCCGAGAGCAAAATCACAAAGCCGCTGCCTTTGACGGGTTCTCCAGGTCGGGGAAGCGCCTTCGCGACGAGCTTTCGTTTTCCGTCGCTGTAATCTGCCGTGATCCAAAGTCCACAGAGGGGTCGGGTAAATGACCAGGTGTGACCTTGTTGAGGATCACCTTCAGGGGTAGGACGAATGGTTGAAACGCTGGCGAGGGGAAGCGATTTGGATCGAAGATCCTCTAAGCCTCGGGTAACCTCTTGTGTGGCGGGACTAGGCCAAGCCTCTGACCATTCTTTTTGGGCAGTGGGACTTTGGAGTGGGCGAATCTGCCAATGTTCGCGTGTGCCCACCGATCGTTGAAATGCTTGAAGTGCATCCCCTAAGATGAGCGGCACCTCAATATGACTCCGGATCTGTCCTTCGATGGAAATTCTGAGGGGGCGATGCTGAGAACGTTCTTGCAAATTGGGTTCACGACAGAACAGATAAAGGTATT
>JAHFAC010000073.1 GCA_023250755.1 Bacteriovoracaceae bacterium
TCTCGTAATCGAAGGGATCTCCTACATCCCGTCGAACGTCTTTCTGACGGGCATCCCGAAACTCGCATTCAAAGACAATCGCGTCTTCGGGGTTTTCGACACACGGGGTGAAGCGCCCAGAGCCTACTCGCCCATCTCTGAACTCGGCCTATACTTTAATGACACTCGCTATCTTTCTACATGGGAAACTACCTTCAATGGAACCACTCCCGTCGCACTGTCACATGAACTGAGATATAGCGGAAGCACTTTGGTTTTATCCATGACTAATCGGGACATCCCGAAGATTCAAGGGCAAGAAAAAATTCCACGAGACACCTTTTTGATCCGGCGCATCTTATCGCTCGTAAATGATACCCTTTATGAAATCTTAGCCATTCGAAATTTTGATACTCAACATCACGTAATCCAAATCGAGCAGTGGGCGGGAAGTCGGTTTGATGACATATTCGAAGTCCGCGGATACATTCGTCCAAAAAGAGGTCGGATGCTGACTCCACAAGAATTTGTGTCTAACGATCTCGAAGTCACCCTCCTTCAATACGAGGGCCTCGATCAGAAAATCAGAAAAACATTTATCCATCGGTTATTTAAATCAGAAAAAATCAGGCTCTCACCCAGCCTTGCCGGTTACTTCACTCGTGTTGAAGTTCCGACTAAGATGGACGTTTACTTGAAATCCATCATTTCATTTGACTCTCCCAATGATGGAAAGCTGAAAAACCGATATTTTGCCCATTTAAGCACTCAAGACGCAATGGAGTTGGTCTCCAAAAATAGCAGAAAATCACTGAGCAATGGGCCCGTCTTCCAAACTGACAACGCGATTTTAAACCGATCGATTCAAAATGCACAGACAGACATCGACACTTTACTCACGGTTGAGGACACGGATCTAGTCTATCCTTATGCTGGGATTCCCTGGTTCTCAGCTCCCTTCGGCAGGGACGGGATCATTACTGCCTACCAAATGTTGCCCTGGCAACCTGAATTGGCTCGTGGCGTCCTGGAACTCGGGACAAAAGTGGATGATTTTACCGATGAACAACCTGGAAAAGTTTTTCACGAACTCAGACATGGAGAAATGTCCAATACGCGCGAGGTCCCCTTTATTCCTTACTACGGCTCAGTAGACGCAACCCCTCTGAGCTTGATTCTTCTTCATGAATACATCACCTGGTCCATGGATCTTAAGCGCCTTCAAGTGTGGTGGCCATATGCCCTAAAAGCTCTAGCGTGGATGGAAAAATGGGGAGATTTTGACGAGGACGGGTTTATTGAATACTCCAAGCAATCCCCAACAGGCCTCATCAACCAAGGATGGAAAGACTCTCATAACTCCATCGCTCATGCAGACGGCCGTTTAGCAGAGGCTCCCATCCGACTTTGCGAAGTCCAAGGATACGCCTTCAGAGCAAAAATGGGGATGGCAAGTCTGGCGCGTCTTCTCGGAAAAACAGACCTTGCCTCTCGCCTCAGACTCGAGGCTCTGCATTTGAAAGCTCATTTTCTCGAGTCTTTTTGGGAGCCACGGAAAAAATTTATCCATCTCGCACTAGATGGTGATTCTGTTCCGTGCAATGTTCTTTCGTCAAACATGGGGCACTGCCTCTGGACACAAATCTTACCCCCAGAATACGCTTCCGATGTCATCAAACACTTGATGTCGGACTCGATGTTCAATGGATACGGAATCCGAACTTTGGCTGATACAGAGACGGCTTACAATCCCATGAGCTATCACAATGGCTCGATCTGGCCGCATGACAACTCGATCATTCTCGAGGGCTTTCGAAATTATGGAGATCTGGAATCCCTCGAAAAACTCGCTAACGCTTTCATTAATCTGCTTGAAACGAGTCGTGACTTTAGACTGCCTGAATTGTTTTGTGGATTCAGAAGAAGAGGAGATGAACCCCCCGTCCCTTACGAGGTCGCTTGTAAACCTCAAGCATGGGCTGCGGGTTCCCTTTTTCTGATGCTCAAATCAATGCTGGGTATCTCCATGGACGTAGATCAAACACACGTCGTGATCCACTCACCGGTCCTTACCCCTCGAGTGAGTCATATCGAAATCAAGCAACTCAGAGGCCGGGATTGGGAAATGGATCTTCTTTTTGAGCGAACGCCCCACGGCACCACCGTCAACGTGACACGCAAAACAGGAAACGTCAGGGTCCTGACGGTAAAATAAGCTGAGACTCCTTGACTCATGCTAAACTGATGGAGAATGCTCCTGCTCTGGTATGTCTTACTTAATTTTTTGCATCCCAACTCCTCACTCGCCGGAGTAACTCCCAGCCTGCCTTTTGATCCCTCACAGTATGCCGACTTAAATGCACTGATTGGATCCGAAATTTCATCAGCGGTCATCAAAGCAGTGGGCTTTACCTTTGACCATAAACCCTACGAACCCGCCACACCGCTTGGAACAAAAATCGGCCTCGATCTGGGTCTTGAGCTGAGCCTCATTCAGCTCCCATCCGACCTAGGACCTGCTCTTGAAAAAGCAGGACCTTTGGCAGGAAGCGTGACTTTGCCTCCGTTCATCCCGCTTCCCCGATTTCATCTTCACAAGGGCCTCGGCCCTTTTGTCGATCTTGGATTATCCGCGATTTGGTTTCAGGGAATGCGTTTGTATGGAGGAGATATCAAAACCGTTCTCTATAATCCTGAAGAGGGCGGCATCACCAGCGCAATGCGATTTTGCTATTCTCTTTCTAATATCGGATTTGCCAGCAGCAAGACTATTTCAACTCAACTACTCTTCTCACGAGCCGTGGGCTTTGGAGATCCCTATTTTGGAGTGGGTTATCAGGTTGCTGTGGGAAGCATCGAATTTCCGCTCGACCTCGGAAACGGAATCAGCACCACCCTCAAAGGAAGCGATCGCGCAACCGCTTACACCGCCTTTATGGGGCTTCAGCTCAAAGCAGCCGTACTCGGCCTGCAAATCACTCTTGAAGGCAGCTACAGCTCCGTAGGAATGGACACCTTAGGAACCAAGATCGGCCTGGGATTTTGACTTTGGCTGCTATCAGTTCTTTTCATGGTCGTCCTACAGGCCTATTACGCTATCTTCAGTCTCACGCTTAAGCCGAGGCTCTGCACAATATCAATTAGTCGATCCGTTGATATGTGGGTCGTATTACCGTTCAAAATAGCTGTGATGACGGTCCTGCCAACTCCGGCCCGTGACGCGGCCTCGGCATGTGTTAGTCTTTTTCCTTCTACGGCCTTTTTGATTGCAACGACAAGGTCAGTTCGCATCTCAACCTTGGCGGCTTCACCCTTGGGTAATTTCAGGATCTTCGCTAATTCTTTCATGTTTTTTGCTTCGGTATAATTCTTCATAACATCTCCATCAGGCGCCTCTGGCCAGTTTCGATTTCGATCTTTGGCGTTTCCTGCGTCTTTTTCTTGAACGCATGAAAAATCAGAATTGCGGCGCGAAACTTTACAAAATAAAAATTCAAAATTGGCCTACAGCATTCTTGATTCGCAGCTCGTGGACGCCGTGAGCGACACTAGGCATTGGTCTGCTCATCGGAAGTCCAAGAGACTCACCTTTGGCAACTAGGCCAAGAAGTTCCACAACCTTAGCCCTTGTAAAAACATCCATCCCTTCCAATTCCTTTTCAACCTTCTTATGAAAACGGATGGGTTTCATCTCATGGGTAATGATGTCATAAATTTATGACAAACACAAGACAAATTTCTGCATGCGTGAGATTACGCCGCACAACTATTTCTGGACACGAGCGCATATTTTTAGTATATACTGAAAATGAGGTTCGATTGGGGAGTCTGATAAGGGCATACTTGTCGTGGTCTTTACGGTCCGGCAACCAGGGAATGTGTACCGACTCATCAGCGCCCGCCCAGCGAGCCGAAAGGAGAAAAAGAAATATGGCGAAAGAAAAAGAATTTCCATTTAAGTCGGCCCGGCGGGTCACGGATGCGGAAGTGAAGGCCGCTCTCCAGGCGATTGAAAAAAAGCTTGGTGAAAAGCGCCCCAGCCGGGGTCGTCCTCCTAAGGGTGAGAAGGAGAAATACAGCCCCGTCTCCATCCGCCTCCATCCCAAAGTGCTTCAGTGGGCGAAACGCGAGGCCAAAAAGCGTGGCGTGGGTTATCAGACCATCATCAACGAGGTTTTATTGAAGAAGGCGGCCTGACGCTGGAGCTTGTCCCTGGCTTACTAGCAAAGGCTCGATTTGTACCGAACCCGTGGAACGTGAGAATAGATTTTAAGCCACTGCTTTCTTCACCCAACCTTTTGCGCGATGCCCCGTGGCAGCGAGAACATCAGAGAAAGGCGCGGTCGCGCCCCACCTTTTTTACTTGCTCTCTTTGGCTCTCTTCTCATGGTGCTTCTTGACCATCTCTTCCTGCATTCCGCGTGGAACGGGTGAATACTTCAAGAATTCCATCGTGAATTCACCCTTACCTTGGGTTGCAGAACGAAGATCCGTAGAGTAGCCGAACATTTCGGTGAGTGGCACCTCAGCCTCGATGACACAATAACCCTCATTGGTCTGGCTATTCAGAATCATGCCGCGGCGCTGATTAATCTGGCCCATCACAGAACCCTGAAATTCTTCAGGAGCTGAAGTCTCAAGTTTCATGATCGGCTCAAGAACCGTGGCGCCTGCCTTTTCATAACCTTCACGAAATCCCATAATGGCAGCCGTCTTAAACGCTTGTTCAGAAGAGTCCACATCGTGGTAAGCACCATCGTTCAAAACAACGCGTACCCCGACAATTGGAAAACCAATCAAGCGACCCTCTTTAATGGCCTCTTGAAATCCCTTATCGCAAGCGGGAATGAACTCTCGCGGAATTGAGCCTCCCACGATATCATCCACAAACTCATAAGCGACAGCCGAGTCCGCTGGGAGCGGCTCGATATAACCAATGACGCGGCCGAATTGACCCGCTCCACCGGTCTGCTTTTTGTGGGTGTAATTGTAATCTCCACGCTTAGTAATAGTCTCGCGGAAAGCCACCTGGGGCTTGCCCACCACCACTTCACAATTATATTCGCGCTTGATGCGCTCGCAGTAAATTTCCAAATGAAGCTCGCCCATCCCACTGATAATCGTTTCATTGGACTCTTCATCCCGGTGCTCTCGAAATGTCGGGTCTTCTTTGGTAAATTTATTCAGTGCTTTTGAAAAATTATTCTGACTCGCCTTGTCCTTAGGCGCAATGGCCAGTGAAATAACCGCGTTGGGAACATACATAGAGGTCATGGTGTATTTCACGGTCCCGTCATTAAAGGTGTCGCCCGAAGCGCAATCCACGCCGAACATCGCCACGATATCCCCAGCTTGGGCTACTTCGACATCATTCATCTCATCGGCGTGCATATGAACCAGGCGTGGGACCTTCACCTTTTTGTCGTTATTCGAATTGAAAATGAAATCGCCTTTATTCACCGTCCCCTGATAAATCCGCATGTACGTCAACTGTCCATAGCGACCCTCGTCGAGCTTAAACGCCAGCCCCACAAAAGGTTTCTTGGCATCGGACTCCAAAACCACTTTCGCCTCGTTGTTATTTTGGTCAAGCGCGATATTTTCGGACTCCGTAGGATTCGGCAGGTAATAAGTCACCGCATCCAGCAAGAGCTGCACACCCTTGTTCTTGTAGGCGGAGCCTGTCATGACCGGAATAAACTTTAAGCTCAAAGTCGCCTTGCGAATCGCCTTGCGAAACTCTTCGACGGTAACATCCTGACCCTCGAGATATTTTGTTCCGACATGATCATCAAACTCGCCAACCGCGGCAATCAAGTCTTCACGGTATTTCTTACATTCACTTACAATATCAGCCGGAATCTCTTCTTCACGGATGAACTCACCATTGTCGCCGTCGAAATAAAAGGCTCTCATCGTGACCAGGTCCACAATCCCTTTAAACTGATCCTCAGCCCCAATCGGATAGGTAATCAGGTGTGCATTGTGATTGAGCTTTTCACGCAACATCTTGACTCCGCGAAAAGGATTTGCCCCCGCCCGATCCATTTTGTTGATAAAGCAAATTCGGGGAATCTTATAGCGCTTCATCTGACGATCCACCGTGATGGATTGAGACTGAACGCCCGCGACCGAGCAGAGCACCAGGACAGCGCCATCCAAAACACGAAGGGCGCGCTCCACCTCAATGGTAAAATCGACGTGGCCGGGAGTGTCGATGAGATTGACGTTATAATCCTTCCATATACAGTACGTGGCGGCCGACTGAATGGTGATGCCTTTTTCACGCTCGAGATCCATGAAGTCCATGGTAGCCCCGACGCCTGACTTGCCCTTCACTTCTTCAATTTTATGAATTTTTTTTGTATAAAAAAGAATGCGCTCAGAAAGGGTTGTTTTTCCTGAGTCAATATGTGCAGAAATCCCGATGTTGCGAACCTTCTCAATTGGAACACCTTTGTCAGCCATTTTTAACGATCTCCTCGAAAAGCCAAGTTGCTTCTTTTAGGCACTCTTCAACAATCTGTGAATCCTGCCTTTTACCCAAACCTCTACCCAGAAATCAAGCGAAAGCGTCAAGAATACAAAGACAGAAGAAGTAACAGTTAATTTTTTTAGTTTAATAGCTTGAACCGACCTCACGCTCAGAACAACACTCATACGGAGTGTGATCTGGAATTTATTTACGGTAGGCAGGTAAAAGAGGAGAAGATCATGACTCATTTCCTCTAGGCAAATTCCCTTAAACCCATAGCTCCACCCACCCAAAGCTGCTATCCTCTTTTTCTCAAAGAAAGGGCACCTATGCGTTTAATAAAGTGGGTGAGACCATGAAAAATTTCTTCTGGATTGATCTTGAAATGACCGGTCTTGACGAAAAAGTCGACCATATCCTTGAAATTGCCGTAGTAGTCACCGATCTGGATCTCAATCCGGTCGAAGAATACCAGCGCGTGGTCTTCCAGCCGCCTGAAGTGCTCACAGCCATGAACAGTTGGTGCAAAAAACACCATGGTGAAAGCGGACTAACGGCTGCAGTCCCTCAGGGAATCCCTTTGGCAACGGCCGACGCCGAGCTTTTGGCTTTGGCCAACAAATATTTCTCCAAAAAAGACAAAGTCGTCCTGGCCGGCAACTCCGTTGGAAACGACCGCCGCTTCGTGGACAAATACCTGCCTCAATTAGCCGGACGCCTCCACTATCGCTTGATCGACGTCAGCTCCTTCAAAGAGGTTTATAGAGAAAAATACAAGTTAAAGTTCGAAAAAGCCAATGCCCACCGAGCTAAAGACGATATTTATGAATCGATCCGAGAACTGAAATTTTATCTTTCGTTTGTCAAACTCCCTGCTTAGAATCCTCCTTATTTTATGAAATCACTTATTTTATGAAATCACGACCTAGCTTTGAAAAAATCTACCTGGATCTAGCAAGAAACCTTGCGGCACGCTCCACTTGCTCCCGCCTCAAAGTGGGAACCGTCATCACCACCACTGACTTCAGAAAAGTCCTTGCCGTCGGCTATAACGGAAATGCGACCGGGCTCCCCAACCAATGCGATCGCACCGAACCCGGGAATTGCGGATGCCTCCATTCTGAAGAAAATGCGGTGATCAACTGTGACTCGCCTCGGTACGTCGAAAAAATCGTCTTTGTGACTCACCTTCCTTGTGCTCAATGTGCAAAACGCCTCATCAATCTCGGAAACGTAAAGGCCGTCTATTATGGGGAGGACTACCGGATTCGGGATTCACTCGACCTTTTTCGCTCAGTCGGGATTCGCATTGAAGCACTCGAAATTTCCGATAAAAATCTCAAAGAGACAAAGAGAATATCCAGATGAAAATAAAGCCCCATTTGAGCCTTTTATTTTTTCTTTCGACAACGCTCCTACTCATCTCCGGTTGCTCGACGGGACTGCGCAAGAACAGCGCCTCACCGCAAACTCAGAGTCTAAAAACCGGAGGCGAAATTGCAGAAAACCCCTCACATCGTGCGCTCAGTCGTGACGCTGCTGCAATCCGCGCCAGGCAAATTTTCCATGTAGCCTATGGCCTTTGGTTTGACGTGGATGCCACACATGAAGATTTCCGCGGAAGAACCGTCATTCA
>JAHFAC010000074.1:0-2742 GCA_023250755.1 Bacteriovoracaceae bacterium
ATGTTATTATTTTTATTTTTATTTTTTTACAGGCGCTTCATGGCAAAGTCTTTTTCACCGCCACCTCATTTTTTATTCATTCCGATCGGATTGTTTCTTGGTGTTTCTGGAGCAACTCTAGAAAGCCTTGTGCAAATGAATCTGATTGACTCTAAATTTCTGAATGCTGCAAAAGTACTTTTGTATCACGGCACCATGTTGTCTTTTTTACTTGGGATTGGAGCCAAATTGATTTCTGCGCTATTGGGCTGGACTGAGCCACCGTATCGTCATATAAAACCTGTCATAAATTTTAACTCTACCCCGGTCCTTGAGTTACAAAAATGGATTGTACCGATTGCTCAAGCTTTGTTGTTTTTAGTGGGATTTGGAATTGAAATCTGCCTTAATGTCCCTGTTGGGCGAGTATTGCGAGCATTTTGTGCCACCTGGATTGCCATTCAAAACTGGCGATTACACCGGTTGCCACAAGCACCAGGAAAGCTGCCCTTTTGGATCTGGCTTTCTGCGTGGATGCTTTTAATTGGATTATGGGTGCATGCTCTCTTTCCTTCTCTTGGAGTGCATGCGGCTCATCTGATTTTCATGGGTGGATTTGGGTCCATGACACTCTTAGTGGCGTCGCGTGTTACGTTGGCCCATGGTGGATATTCTCCCGAGCTAGAATCGAAATCGTATATTTTTTGTATTACGTGCTTACTTCTCTTCTTAGGTGCACTCACACGCTTTGCTTCACAGTGGACTCCGTCTTATTTTCAACATTTAACGTACGCAGCGGTTCTCTGGGTTATGGCCGTTGTTGCATGGGGTATATTCTTTTTGCCGAAAATGATTTTTGATGTTTCAATCTTATTTACATCTTCTAATGTTATGAAGAAGGGGTGAATCTTATGAGTAGTAATCTATTTTTAAAAAAAATAAATATCTTATTTTTTTTGTGCGTCCTTGTTTTATCAGCATCAGTTTCGTTCTCAATGGAGGATCAAGAAGCCGCAATTCTCACGGATGCTCCAAGCGTCCCACCCCCCATTACCCGCAGTAATGTGGCTAAAATAATTATCCATCTTGAAGTTAAAGAAATTCAAGGCCGTTTGGCAGACGGAGTTCAATACACTTTTTGGACTTTTGGCGGAAAAGTACCCGGAAAATTCATTCGGATACGTGAGGGTGATTTTGTTGAGTTCCATTTGGATAATCATCCAAGCAATAAAATGCCCCACAATATCGATCTTCATGCAGTCACTGGACAAGGAGGCGGGGCCGCAGCGTCGCTAACTGCGCCTGGTCACAGTTCAGTATTTTCTTTTAAGGCACTTAACCCAGGTCTTTATGTCTATCACTGTGCAACTGCCCCTGTAGGAATGCATGTTGGGAATGGGATGTACGGATTGATTTTAGTTGAGCCCAAGGGGGGTTTGCCAAAAGTCGATCATGAGTATTACGTGATGCAAGGTGATTTTTACACAAAAGGCCCCAATGGTCAGCAAGGGCTCCAACCATTTAGCATGGAGAAGGCCATTCAAGAAAAGCCCGAGTATGTTGTCTTTAACGGCTCGGTAGGCGCAGTAACAGGTGACAAAGCTCTCACGGCCAAAGTGGGCGAAACGGTTCGCCTTTACATTGGAAACGGAGGCCCAAATCTCATCTCTTCATTTCATGTCATTGGTGAAATCTTTGATCAGGTCTGGGCTGAGGGGAATACAAACCAAATCTCTCATAATGTCCAGACCACGTTAGTCCCAGCGGGCGGATCGGCTATTGTTCAGTTTCAAGTCAACGTACCAGGGACCTACATTCTGGTCGACCACTCACTCACTCGGGCCTTTAATAAAGGGGCGCTCGGGCAGCTAAAAGTAACGGGCGATGAAGACAAGCTCATCTATTCGGGCAAGGTGAGTGATGAGGTTTACCTGCCTGAAGGAACTGGGATTCGCGTAGTCGAGCAGCGCTCTCAAGCTGTCCCAGCCGCAAAGACAAAAGTCGAACGCATCGAAAGAGGGCGTACGGTATTTACGACCAACTGTATGGCCTGTCACCAAGCAAACGGAGAGGGGATACCTCACGCATTTCCGCCACTGGCAAAGTCGGATTTCCTAAACTCGGATAAGATTCGCACCATTAAGGCCGTGACAGGAGGGCTACAAGGGAAAATAGTCATTAATGGCCAAGAGTACAATGGCGTCATGCCTGCCTGGACTTTAAGTGATGAGGATGTCGCTAATGTTCTGACCTATATTTACAATTCGTGGGGAAATTCTGGAAAAGAAGTGACCCCCGCAGAAGTAAAGTCGCATGCTACAAAGAGGAATTAAGGTAAATATTGAAAATAGAGTTGGAATTTATTTTTGTTTATTTTGGATAGTGCTTTGGCTGCCTGCGCAGGGGCAGGTTTCCTATTCTAAAACAGGCTTTTCTGTTCCAGAGCAATTTATTCCTCAAGGGACCTATTTGCCTTTTTTTTCGCCTCGCCGCTCAGAGGAGAAAAATAACAAAGATTATTCAATAAAACCAATAGAGGTAAATGCGTTTAGGATGGATGCTTTTCTTGTTACAAACGAAAATTTTATTAATTTTGTGAAAGCGAACCCTGACTGGAGAAGATCTCAAGTTAAGCGGGTTTTTGCAGATGTTTCTTATTTAAAGCATTGGAAGAGTGATTTAAAGTTGAATACTGTCACTGACCTTACTAGGCCAGTTACTCAGGTCTCTTGGTTTTCTGCCAGTGCATACTGCCAGTCCAAA
>JAHFAC010000074.1:2752-8007 GCA_023250755.1 Bacteriovoracaceae bacterium
ACCTGCCTACTACAGATCAGTGGGAATACGTCGCCGGAGATTCTGGGCGTGAATCTAAAAAAATAAAAAATATGATTCTCGAGTGGTATAGTTCCCCAAACTCAAACGTTCTTCCCTCGGTCAGGAAAGGATATGTCAATGGTTACGGTGTTCATAACCTCTTTGGTGTGACCTGGGAGTGGACACTTGATTTTAACAGCACGCTGTTTGGCTCAGAAACCAGGAATAATGGCACCAAAGATGAGAATTTATTTTGTGGAGCCGGCAGCCTGGGCGCACTTGATGCATCTGATTACGCAAAATTCATGCGCTATTCATTTAGATCCAGTCTAAAGGCTGATTATACAACAGAGAATCTAGGATTTAGATGTGCACGGGGGGCGGTTAATGAAAACTAAGAGGCTTCAAGGTTTATCGATATGGGCTCTTGTCTTTTTTTGGGTTTCAGGCTTAACCCTGAATACCCAATCGATCTATCATTCAAAATCAACCTGGGAAACACAAGACGGAAGGAAAGCTTCACTCGTCAATTTAAGTGGATCAGATGGGCTTCGTGGATCACCTGTCGTAGTTGCAATGCTTTATACAAGTTGCCAAGCATCGTGCCCACTGACCCTATCTGACCTCAATAAAATAAAGAATGGGCTCTCCCATGAAGAGCAGAAAAAAGTTCGATTTGCTGTATTTTCTTTTGATTCAGATCGAGACAAACCCCAGCACCTTAAGTCTTTCGCCCTAAAGCAGGGTATTGATCTTCTTCAGTGGACATTTTTTCATGGCAGTCCTTCTAGTGTGCGAGAATTGGCTGCGCTTTTGGGGATTCGCTTTAAAAAGGTCGATGGAGGAGACTTCGATCACTCGAATATCATCAGCATTCTCGATCCTGAAGGTGTAATTATCCATCAGCAAGTGGGGGTTCGCCAAAATCCTGCAGAATCCATTAATATTCTTCGAAGACTGATAGAACCCCTTAAGTGAAATCCACGCTGAGTGCGCTCACGAAAGAAGAGAAAAAATTAGTTTTCATCTCTACAGAATCAAAAAAAGGATTCATCAGGCAAAGGCGAACTAAGACTAGTTCTTCAGCATCTTTTTTCCCATTCCATGAGGAGATAAATGAATTGAGAAATTTTTCATAAGCTCCCCAGCGCAGGGCGGTTTTTGAGACAAAAAATTCTCCACGAGTGCACTCAAAGACGCGTGGAGAAAAACGCTGAAATATTTGAATAGCCCTTTGGTTAGAAATCGATACCAGCTCCCCTTCGCATGCCAGGGTAAAGCAAAGTATATTGGTTTCGCTGCAGGGGTTGATCCGCACAGGCAGGCCCGAGTTGAGCAATTCCTCTTCAAGTCGCTGACGAATCCGTACGGTCCTGGCAAGGATTCGGCCATAGCCATTTTCGTCAAAACCAATACAACGGGCGGTCATCCAAGTAGCCGCGGCTCCAGCTGCTGACCTTGATCCCTCAACTGTGTAAGGTCCGCGATCTATGGTTGCATCAAAATCAAGATAGGGTGCGTCTTTTGTTTTTACGTGAATTTTAACGTAATAGTCTTTCATTTGTCGAACTAAGAACGCCCCACAGGCATAAGGGACATATCCTAGTTTATGAGGATCTAATGTCACAGAATCCACTCGATCCAATGCCTTTAAAGCTCGAACAACATCTGCTGAAAAAAGTCCTGTAGCCAGTGATCCTAAACTTCTAAAAAATCCACCATAGGCTGCGTCAACATGATGCCAAATGTGAAAACCATGCCTTATTCTCCATTGATCTAAGAGATTTTGGACTTGATCCACCGGATCCACCTCACCCAGTTCTGTAGTCCCTGCAACAGAAACAACCATCAGTATTGGACGCCCACATTGTCGTATTGCCTCAAGCTGGCTTGCGAGATGTTCTGGATCCAGTTTTCCATCGGTGCCCAGACGAATGGGCCAGAAGGCTTCATCTCCGAGCCCGAGTAAAGAGACTCCTTTTTTCCATGAGTAGTGCTTATTTTCAGGAACTAAAACGATGGGTCCATGAAACTCTCTTTGAAAACGCTTTTCGAGGCGTCTCATTCGATCCATGGGATTTCCCTCGGTCCAGCGCCACTCCGCCAGTTTTGATTCGCAGCCCGGATTTTCTTGCATTATTTGATCGAAGCGGGTCCATCCCATGTGGGCCGCCTCAAACAACGACAAATGACCATTTGAAGCGGCGCCAGCAGCAAGCCAGAGTGAGCAGCGCTCACGGGCTCTCAATAAAGCCTCAATGTTTGCAATCGTGCCGCCTGAAGTGAAATGTCCGACGCCATCTTGTTCTGAAAACCCAATCATTCGCAAAAGGTCTTTAACAGCCTCATCTTCGATTTGAACACCGACTATAGAAGATTCTCCGGAAATATTATTGGGATTATGAAGTAAGGTAATGACGTGTCCCAAGAGGGCTGGCAAACTGATTTCAGAGAACATGTGCCCTATGTAACGAGGCGAGAATTTTGGAACTTCGGCTTCATAGCGACGTAGCAATTCTGAAACAAAACTCGAAGATAGCTCGCGTCTTGCTTTAAATTCATCAAGCTCTTGATCTTCAGCCGATATGGCACACCCATCTTGAGAATACATTGAGCGGCGCCACGAGAACCACTTATTCATGATATGGATCAACTGATCTCGCATCCATGCGCCATTTTCAGCTTGGGGACCGAGAAAAAAATTTTTCAAAGCGATTTCCTGCGGATTACATTTTTGAGGACTCATCGATTTAGCACATCGGCTTCTTGGCTGGTGAGATCTAAAATATAGGTTCGAATCAACTCTTGATCGGACGCTGACAATTGGGGACCGTCAGGCGGCATCATTCCTTCGACTACGGTGCGATAAAAAGATGAATGCTCTGGATCTCCTTTTACTATATAAGCGGATATTCCCTTCTCAGTGCTAAAACTCTTGTGGCAAGTAATACAATAAGGCTTGATGATGCGAGTAGAGAGAATATCGAAACCGGGTTTTGGATTAGGCGATGGACTTGGTGATGGTTCTGGTGTGAGTGGGGTGTCTTGAGGGCTTCCCAGGCCTTGGATGTAGCGACGTACAATTGCTAGGCTTCCATCTCTCAGGCGCGGGCCACCGGGAGGCATGCTCCCGGTTTCAATGGTCTGGTAAAGGATTGAATGCTCTGGATCTCCTGGAACTATGTCTTTGAGGACTCCGTTTTCTGTGTCGTAATTTGAATGGCACTTAATACAGTTACGAGTGAGAACTTCTGCTTTTAAAAGTGCAAAACTGACTTGAGTTTGAGTGGGTAGAGGCGCGGACTCTGGTCTATACAGGGAGGCTAGATCTGTGCCGCGAGGAAGACAGGAGGCGGTCATCATCAACGCCAATGCCACTATTGTTAAGTAACTAAATCTGGAAGTGCAATAAAATCTGTCCATACCAACTCCAATTCGACATGTTTTCCCATATGAGTTTTTTCCCATCTCCAATCAACGAAACGAATCGATGCAGACGAAAAACAACTTCGGGACCGTACTGATATTTTATTTGTGAAAAGGGCTCAGAGACTTTCTGAAACTCAAAAACAACGCTTGATTCCACCCATTCCGGGGCGGCGACGTAGGGCCTGATGTAGGCGTTTTGCTGAGAAAAGCCATTGGAGACGCCTTCAGCATACATTTGTGTAAATAGGTACTCTCCCATGATCCCGTTCCAGTGATCCTCACTTAATCGAAAGAATGTACTGAGTGCGAATCGAGAAATTACTGGACTTTTACCCAGCATCCCTGTTGCACCAATGGAGTTGCTATTATTGAGCAGGTATTCACTTCGTATTCCCCCCCCATATTCGCGGTTCTCCGTTTTTTCCTCAAAGCTGGGTGCCATGAGATAGGGTAGGATCTGGATTTTTTCAGTTTGAAACACATATCGAAACTGAGTTGGGTAATCAAACAATCCATTCCTATTTTGCTGGCGCAGTAAAGCCGTATGATCATCTAAATTTAGTGCTGAGACAGGAGCATCACGACCCAGTTCGATTGAATGGGTATCGTTCAATTCAGCGCTGATCATTCCTTTTCGCAGGACGACTCGGTCCCATCCCGACGGCAACGAGGCAAAAGAGTTTCCTCGTTTGAGATTGGGCCCAACCTGAGCATCGACTCGCACCGATTGAGTGGCAAGGGCACTAATGAGATAATCGGCTTGCATGAGAAATGGATTTGCGCGGGTGCTTGAGTCCATTTCGATTATTCTAGCTTGTATTCCGTGATAAACGTGTTCTTCATTTGGGCTTACTTCTTCAGACTTTGCAGCCATCGCGGCGCTTACGCTTTGCCCATAAGGTGTAAGCAAGCCTCCACCCGTTCTTAAAAAATGGCAAGCCGTACAGCTTATATAACCTAATCGATTATACGTCGCGTAGGCATTGGCCTGCTTTGCGTGGAAAGTGAGTGCAATAATCAGAAAGAGTAGAGCTGCTTTCATATTATTTTTTATCTTTTATTTTTGCCTCAAAATTCACCCACACTTTGTGATCAACAATGACCCCCGTCCATTTTAGGACATCTGGAGAGACACCAAAATCCAGCACATCGACTAAAGCTTTGCCTTCTACGGTAAAACCGTCTTTTAAGGTCATCGCAAGTTTGATGGGATGCTGTTGCCCTCGAAAAGAGAGACTTCCATTAATTTCACATAATTGTTCTTTTGAAGAATCAGTGGGTGTCCGCTCAGGCGACAGGCAATCACTGGGGCCAGCTTTGAAAACGATGTCGGGTATCAAACCATCTTTGCTTGTAAAAATACGCTCACGCATATGTTTGTCTCTGATCTCCATGCCCGTCTTGAGTGATTCAGTTGGAATGCGTACTTCAAGAGAGATCAAATGATTGCCAGTTCGTTCGAGTCGAGATTGAAAATTCTTGGTTTCCCCCTTAAATCGGAACATTTTTACGCTAGTTTCTGCAATGAATTCCACGCGCCCGGAATCAATCGTCTCGGGCCATGCTAAGCTGCAGATGAATGGGGCTGATATCATCATCAATCTATTGGTCCACAAAACTAAAAGCCTGATCATGATTCCTCCATTCGTACGGGCATTCGTACATAAAAATACTTCTGTCAGGCATGTTCAAGGGTCGTGCCAAATGAAAGATAAGGATTTTTTTTAAATAGGCTGAGTGAATTGAGACACTTTTAGAGTAAAATGGGACAAAAGATCACAGCCCAATTTTAATGAGGCTTAATCCCCCGCCTCATCGGTGTTAAC
>JAHFAC010000075.1 GCA_023250755.1 Bacteriovoracaceae bacterium
ATTCGAAGAAAATAATTATTTTCAGTCCAGAACCCTGAAGATGGAGCTTTGGTTGGATGCTCCCGTGGTTTTTGGTTCAAACGGAAAAGTAGAATCCAGTGGGGATATCGTAGTGGTTCGAAAAGGAGATTTTTTAGTCGGTGGGGCCTGGAAAAATGGGGAGGCTTTATATAATGACGCTCATCCGGATTATATGTGGGTTCCTTACTCCATCCAGAAGTCCACTGACTATGCAAACAAAGAAATCGACTTTGAATGGATCAAGAAACATATTTTGAGTGGCGGTGTAGATGATCCAGATGTGCGTCCTTCATCTCCGGCTCCTGCGCCTTCGGTCTCGCCCAGGCCTGAGCATTCGACTTGGCCGAGCCCACGGCCTTCACCATCGCCCCCCGTACCTTCTCCTGTACCTTCTTTATCTCCAGGTCCCAGGCCGTCGCACCATCTGAGTGAATAGAGGCATCTAGTGGATCGAGCAAAGAGGGCCCGCTAAGGAGCCCAAGAGACCAGCTAGGATCAGAAGCAGCCATGCAGGTGGCCTAAACTGAAACGCAATCCATGAGGAGAGCGTGAACATGCCAATCGCAAAGGGTGTTTGTAATGTCATCCAGCCCAGGTGCACGGAGGTGCCGAGGATGCCGCCGATCACTGCAGGGATGGCCCATGCCGAGAAGCCCTGAGCGCCAGGAGTGCCGCTGAATCGCTTCCAAATCCGGGGAACTAAAAATAGGACATTGAAAAAAGCAGGTAAAAACATTCCGAAAGTGGCGACAAACGCCCCCGGCAGCCCTGCTGTTTTATACCCAATAAAAGTAGAAGTGATGACCACGGGGCCTGGAGTGATTTGACCAATTGCGAGTCCGTCCATGAATTCAGAATGGGTGAGCCAATGAAAGCGCTGAACTGCATCTCCCTCGAGAACACGGACGACGGCAAGACCGGTTCCAAAAACGAAAGCTCCGGCTTTGAAGCAGGTCCAGAAGAGTTGCGTGAGAATAATAGGGATCCCAATGAAGGAGAAGGTGCGATTTCTGAGACGGGCTCCGTAGGTCCAGTAAAGCGCTCCCACCATTCCAGAGAAAAGAATGATCAGGGGTTCCCACCCCGGAGAGGCTGCCACGATCCAGGCGCTCCCAAAAGCTAAGATCCATGCACCCAAGCGCTTTTGATAAGGAAGAGAAAGTCGATAAGTCGAGGCGAGGATGACAACGAGAGCTCCCGCCTGCATTCCTAAGAGAGCGAATGAAAAACGTTGAGTTACACCCGAGGCCGTATAAAGGTAACTCAAGCCGAGAACTAATAGAAATGCGGGTAGGATGAAGAGAGTTCCAGAGAGTAAACCCCCTCGAATGCCACCGCGAATGAGTCCGAGGTAGATGGCCATTTGGGTCGCCACAGGCCCTGGTAGGAGCTTGCAGACTGCGTAGATTTCAGTGAAGCGCTCCTGGCTAAGCCACCTGCGCTTGCGAGTGGCTTCGTCCTCCATCATGGCAATGGTGGCTACGGGCCCTCCAAAGCCTAAAAGCCCAAGTCTTAGAAATACCAAGAAGATTTCTTTCATATTCGTGTCTTCACTTAGATTACCTGAAGTTTGTTGAAAAATAACTTGCTGTCTCAGGGGGAGGGCTTATATAAGGCCAAATGACGCAGTGCAATTTATTCGGAAATTAGGAGTCAAACTTTTGAAAGGGGATTATTGATTTATGCGTAAAGTGATTTTTTTGATGTCGGGGCTTCTGGGTTTGGTCGTGGCTTCGAGTGGCCTAAATGGCCCAAATACAATGATCACCTCTGCCCATGCAAGTGATGAGGATGTCCAAAATCAGCTTGAGGCAGCGCAAAAGATTTTTGCTCAAAGAGGAAGTGTCGAAGCGCCCAATGCGGTTGAAGACACTCTCAAATTATTAAATGGACTCGATAAACAAGCAGAGGATGCTGATCTGAAATATGACATTTTTGTACAGATCGCTCGCACTTATTTCTGGAAAGGGGTTCATACTGCATCCAATGAAGAGAAGAAGGTGATTTTTAAAGCCGGAATGGAAGGGGCAGCTGCAGCTAAGGCTTTAAATTCTGATTATGCGGATGCTTACTACTATTATGCGATCAATTTAGGAAAATGGGGTGTTGCCAACGGGATTACTGATTCACTAGGTAAGGCGAGCGAGCTTTTGGAGAATTTCAAATCTGCAATTGAAGATAAAGAGGGACGCAAACGCTTTACCCGTGACGGCAAGCCTGGCGAAACGATCGATGCCTATGGTCCCGATCGTGGACTAGGGCGTGCTTATCGAAAATTGCCGGGTCTCTTTGGTGGCAGTACGGAGAAGTCAGTGGAAGTTCTCGAAAGAGCTAATCGATTGGGATCTGAATACAAGTTAAACACCGTTTATTATGCTGCCACTTTGTGCAGTACGGCAGGTTTGTTTTCAAGTGGTCGCAAGGCTGAAGGGTTGGCTCTGCTTGAGAAATTAGTCAAGGCCGGCCCTGGCCCGAGTGATTATTTTCTTTATCCAGAAAATCTAGATGCATTGAGAGATGCTAAGCAGCTTTTAGATAAAAAGGGAGATGACTCTTGGCTTTAAGAAGTTTTTTCTTAGTATTAGCGGCGTTATGTGCAGAGGTTGGTGGCTCATCTTTGTGGGCTGCCGACCTTAAAGCACCTCTCGAATTTGAAACCACCAAGGTCCTACCCAAGGGGGTTCGCAATCCGAGATTTAAAAATGTCTTTATGTCTATTGAAAATCGATTCAATGGGGTTGGGCAAATCGAGCCTCTTGGGGTGAAATTAAATAAAGGCGTCACATGGGATGCGCTCCTGGATAAACAAGAAACCGACGCAAAGCGAGAAAAATTAAAGGGGTTGATTGGCGCAAGTGATGTTTCTCTCGCGTCAAGCAGTGGGCCAGGCTCCACTACGGGTGTAGTGAACACGTTAATTGACGTGAAAGTACCTGTTTTAGCCTGGGGAGTGACTGATCGGCTGACCCTGGCCGTGGCAGTGCCCATCATGAAAGTACAGATCAGCGCGGATACAGGTTTTGAATCTAATGAAGATGGCAATCGCTTTCTAAATACATTGAGCGCCCAGGATCCCGTCAAAGCAGATGAAGTGAAAGGGGCGTTGACCAATGGAATTCAGCAGAAGCTAGAACAAAAAGGGTATGAGCCCCTGAGATCTCATACTGTTCAGGGGGTTGGAGATATCAAACTGGTTGGAAAGTACCTCTTGAGTCAAAAGGAGCAGGATGCGGTTGCTTTGAAGTGTGATCTGACCCTTCCTACCGGCAGGGCGGTCAGTCCAGACAAAGCAGTCGATGCCCCCTTGGGTGATGGACAAACCGATTTTGGGTTTTCTTTGATTTGGGATCGAATGCTGACCGAAAGCCTGAAATTAAATACGTATAGTGGGTATACAATCCAATTTGCAAACTCTGTGGTCAAAAGAATTCCGACTGCCACTGAGTCTCTGTCTGATGTCAAAGAAACCTTGCGACGAAAGTTAGGCGATGTTGCGACGGCAGGGACCTCATTGAGCTATGAGTTTTCTTCAGTGGGTCTGACGGTAGGCGCGGGATATAGTTTTCAGTATCTCACACCCACTATTTATCAAGATGGGCAATATGAGTCTTATCGCTATCGACTTCTTGAGGCCGATAGCCCACTACAGGCGCTACATGCAGCGACTCTGTCGGCAGGCTTTTCGACGGTGGATTGGTTTAAAGCTAAGAAATTCGTCCTGCCTTTTCAGGCAAATTTGGCTTACAGCCGCCCGCTAATCGGTAGAAACGTGACCAAGAACGATGTGGTGACGGCGGAGTTGGTTCTTTTCTTTTGAGGAATTTTTAATTTATGAATGAACAAATTCAGCAAAATATTCGCCAAGTAAACAGCCAAACAAATAGCCAAGCAAACAGCCAAAAAAACAGCCAAAAAGACAGAGCGTTCAGCGTAGTTTTTATTTTGATCATGGCTTCTGGTGGAGCTTCTAGCATGACGAGCTGTCAAGCTACTCCTGCTCATGCTCCCAGAAATTTGTCGCAGGGACTCCGGGAGTTTCCGTCACAGGATCTTTTGCTGACTGAAAATAGGCTTTTTCTATGGCGTGCAGACCTCAAGGGCGACCAAGTCGAGACGGTCCTTCGAAGCAGCGCAGAAATGGATGCCCTTACATCAGAAAAACAGCGCCTCGAAGGGCCAAAATCTCTTGTTGAGAAAGATCTGGCTCCCTATACTCAGGCAGTAGATCCAATTCAAACTCGATTGGGAGAGCTGAACTTCCTGATCAATCGACTAAAGAGTCAGGAGAAAAAGGAAAAAGATCCTGAAAAAAAGAAAAAAATAACGGAACAAATCACGACACTCGAAGAAGAGCGAAGAGCGAAGAATGATGAAAAAGTAGCGTTGGATCTCAAATTTGAAACCTCTCTCAAAGATCGCAAGGATCTTGAAGCCCAGAGTGCGTCACTGAAGGTGCGTGGAGAAGCTGCGGTAGCTAAGATCAAGGAGTCAGTAGATTTGTTCTATAATTTCCCACCCAGTTCCATTAGGATGGCTTTTCTTGCAAGCGGTGCGATTGATTTCAGTATTCAGGGCTGGAATCCACATGAAGCCGAGGTGGTACCTGAATTTTCAACTGCCAACCACCTGGTTCAAAATGTAGATTACCAGTCATTGGGAGGAGTTCTGACGTTCGATGTTCTCCTTCCTTCCGATAGTGATTTAAATGAGATTCGTGAGACTTATTCTTTTAGGATGGTACGCATCAAATATGCTGCAAGCGATGGTCGGGTATATTATTCAGGTGAGTTTACTCGAAAGATGAATCCCAGCTATTGTGAGCGCATGGAGAGAGAACAAAAGCCTGAGGACTGTCAAAATCGTATCGGCTCCGCCAAGTTTGCTGGTTCTGTTTTGAATTGAATCCTTTTTCACCAGCTGTTGACTATTCCATGACTGAAGGGGATCATTACTTTAGTCATGACCAGCTCAGCATCCCCCTCTCCTCGACTTGTATTGACGGCTTTGATTGCTGTCCAAATTCTCTTTGGCATTAACTACGTTGTTTCAAAGATCGTGGTCGGGGTTTTTCCACCTCTGGTCTGGGCCAGTTTGAGGATCATCATTTCTTCAAGCTGTATGGTGGCGTTTGCTTTGCTTTCTGGGCGTAAGCATCCCAAGGTGGGTTTTTCATTTTTTGGACCCATGGTGGTCTTTGCGCTGTTGGGCACGGTTATCAATCAAGCCTCTTTTTTGGTGGGCCTGAAATACACGACTTCCACGAATAGTGCGATTCTCAATACTTTAATCCCCATTTTCACGCTGCTGATCGTCACGATTCGGGGGCAGGAGCCAGCCACCCCAGCCAGGATTTGGGGCTTCGTCTTTGCGTTCACTGGGGTTTTAGTGATTCGAAAAGTAGAAGAGCTGACTTTATCCAACACTACTTTATTGGGAGACTTGCTTACGATTTTGAATTGCTTGAGCTATGGTTTTTTTCTTTCTTACAGCAAGAAATTTCTCGAAAAATACGACCCTGTCTGGACTACAACATGGCTTTTTATCTACGGTAGCATTGGCCTTACCGTGTTGGCGCTCCCGGATTGGATGGGGTTTCATTGGCCTGAAATGACCCCTAAGCTTTGGATGGCTGCGGTGTATGCAATTTTTGGGGCTACTCTTGCAACTTATTTTCTCAATTTTTGGGCCTTGGCGCATGCCAAGTCTTCTCATGTTGCACTCTTTATTTATCTTCAGCCAGTGGTCGCGAGTCTGATCGCCTGGATCTGGTTTGGTGAAAGCGTGACTCTTCGCACTGTTTTGGCGAGCATGTTGATTTTTATGGGGTTACTGCTGGGGCTGTCTAAAAAGATAAAAATGGGAGATTTTTTTCTCCTTCAGCCGTTCAAGCGCCTGCGTGACTTCAGGTCGAAGGCTCGCTCTTGAGCTTGAGTCCCATATCCCAGAGTTCAAGTGAAAAGTTTCGCACTTCTTCTAAATCATTCCAGAGCTTACGCTGATATCCCTCACGCCCCTCAAAGGTTTCAATTTCGAGTTTTTCTTTATCGTGATGGAGTTCGCTCAATGCAGTGGCCAATCCTTGAGAGTGAAGCAGTTCAATATATTTCTGTCTATCGAAACCGGCCATAATTAAACTCCTTATGAATGAATAAATGACTATAAGAATCTTTTCAATGGGTTGCTAGTAGAAAAAAAAGACGAAATTTTGACAGAATAGAGAGGTGTCGGTATCATAAGTTCATATCTTTAAAATTGGGGGAACAGGGATCTATGGAACCAAGGAGACCTTTTCAGCCTCTGCCCCGATCTGGGGTTCGACTTCGGAATCAATTGAGTCTTCAATTTCGAAAGAGGAAATGGGAAGAATTGTCGGCTACTTTGTGTATTTTGGCGCAATTTGCTGAAAATGCTGGACAAGTTGAGCTTTGCTTGCGGACTCAGGCTCTTCAAAAGCAGGTGGATCACCTGCAGTTGGATATCTCTGATCAGATTACGGCAGAGGCCAACCTTCCACTCAGAGGTATGTTGGAGGAGCTTCTCTCCCAGCTTGCGCATCTGGAATGGATCAATAATATGGGTCTGGCGCCTCCCCAAGAATTGGTTTAAGGTGCAAAAGGTGGGGACCACCTTTTTTATGTGTCGGGGTGTAGCGCAGCCTGGCTAGCGCACTTGCTTTGGGAGCAAGGGGTCGTGGGTTCGAATCCCGCCACCCCGACCAAACCCAACTTCAGCAATAAAAAAAGCCCTAAAGAAGATATACCCAAAGAAGATCTAAAAGATGATTCAGCACAAAGATCCGATATGTGGAATGGAAGTGGAAGTCGATTTGGAGTTTTCGGCGACTCACCTTCGAAAAGATTATTTTTTTTGTTCCCAGTCTTGCTTGAAAGAGTTTAGCGCCCACCCGGAGGAGTATGTCGGCACTGCTGAGAAGGCAGCTGAGAAGCTAAAAGATGCTCGTCCAAAACTCGCTCACACGATTTATACCTGTCCGATGCACCCACAGATTCGGCAAATCGGCCCTGGTTCTTGTCCGGTTTGTGGAATGGCTTTGGAGTCTTTTGAGACCTCTTATGGAGATGAGCCAAATTCTGAACTAATCGACATGAGAAAACGTTTTAAGTGGGCCGCGTTTTTCAGTACGGTTTTAATTCTCATTTCAATGTTCGATTTCATTTCTGGAATGCCTCTTCAGCTTTTTCTTTCGGCTCCGGTTGTGATCTTGGCGGGCTTTCCCATTTTTGAGCGAGGCTGGAAATCTCTCACCACGCGAAATCTGAATATGTTCACGCTCATCGCGCTAGGGACCGGAGTGGCCTTTCTCTACAGCCTAGTTGCAGCTCTCTTTCCTTGGGTTTTTCCGGAGTCTTTTCGAGATCACGCTGGGCAAGTGGCTGTTTACTTTGAGCCGGCTTCAGTCATTGTAACGCTCGTGCTGCTGGGCCAGGTCTTGGAGTTGAAGGCTCGCGGACAAACCAGTCAGGCGCTTCGTTCACTCCTAGGCTTTTCTCCAAAAACAGCAAGGATCGTAAGGGCAAATGGCCAAGAGGAAGATGTTTCTATCGAACGGATTCACCCGGGGGACCATCTTCGCGTTAGACCCGGCGAAAAAGTGCCCGTAGACGGTGTAGTGATCGACGGCAGCAGCTTGGTAGATGAATCTATGATCACGGGGGAGCCCATTTCTATTGAAAAATTTTCACATGACACGGTGATCGCTGGAACCATCAATACCACCGGAAGTTTTCTCATGGAGGCCAAAAAAGTAGGCTCGGATACCTTACTTGCTCAGATTGTGAGGATGGTCAGTGAAGCCCAGCGAAGCAGAGCTCCAATCCAAAGGCTTGCGGACCTCGTTGCGTCCTACTTTGTTCCGGGGGTGATTATTGTCGCAATAGTCACTGCTTTAGTTTGGGCTGTCTTTGGGCCCGCCCCTGCGTTAGCCCACGCAGTTGTGAATGCTATTGCAGTCCTCATCATCGC
>JAHFAC010000076.1:0-4502 GCA_023250755.1 Bacteriovoracaceae bacterium
ATTGCACTTTTAGACGAACAGAAAAATGTTTGGAATGAAATCGGGCTTCTTTCGGTAGCGATGGGAAAGCCCATGGTGCGCTTAACTGATTTGGATCAGGTGACTCAGTTCCTGAGATCCGGAGGAATCGTGGCGCTCGAAGATGAGCAATCTCAGAATTATTTTCGAACGATTGAGGCAAAACTCCTGGGAATGGGTGATTTGCGGATTCTTGAAGGACGAGTTTGGCCCAGGTGGAAGCGACGAGCAAAATTTCCGTTCGAAGAGCTAATTCGTGAAGGCAAGTCAGGCGTTCCAGATTTTGAGGAGCAAACGCAAAGGCAGTTTAAGATACTGATGTTAGGGAGTAGGTAGTTATTTCTTCCTCGGAATCCCCGACCATTTCGGCGCCACACAATTACCTAGACCGTAAGTCAGCCGTTTTACAAAGGTGCCGTCAACGTTCATGACGTAGACATTGGACTGCCCGGTGCGGTTTGAGCTAAAGACAACGAAATTTCCGTCGGGGCTGAAATAAGGATCTTCATTATTGCCCTGGTCCTTGGTGAGACGCTCGATCCGTGTGCCGTCAGGATTCATGATAAAAACATCAAAACGCCCATCGATCCAACCTGCAAAGCCAATCTTATTATTCTGTGGGGACCAGGTGGGTGTGGCGTTATAGCGCCCAGCAAAAGTGAGGCGCTGCGTTTTGGATCCATCTAAGGCCATGCTGTAGAGCATGGGCATTCCGGTTCGGGACGAAACAAAGGCCAGGTGCTTTCCGTCCGGACTCCAGGCCGGATCCACATCGACACCGAATGAAGAAGTGAGCCGGGTCACTGTGTTTGCATTGGGATCGAGAGCAAAGATCTCAGGATTTCCGAGAAAGCTCATCGTAAGCGCAATTTTTTTTCCATCCGGTGAATAGGCCGCACCACTGTTGATCCCTTTTCTGTTTGAGAGCATTCGGACCGTGCTGGAGTTAAAATCATATTCATAAAGATCGATGTTTCGGATGTTGTTTTTGTGCTTAGTAAAGAGAGAGTAAGCGATTTTAGTTCCGTCTGAATTCCAGGCGGGCGCAAAAGCGATCGAGCCATGTTGAGTGATTTGTTTGGCATTTGTGCCATCGAAGTCCATCATATAAATTTCTTTTCGGCGAGAGTTGCGATCACAGGACATCGCGATTTTTGTGAGAAAAATACCAGATAGGCCTGTGAGCGCTTCGACCATTTCATTGGCGAGAGTGTGGGCTAGGGTTTTTACTTCACTAACTGTGCTGACATAGCGTTTGCCTAAAACTTGCCGGCCACCAAACGTGTCATAAACCCGAGCCTCGAGGGTGAAGACGTTCCCTTCTCTTGCGAGTGAGGCCTTTGCCAGGAACTCTACGCCGATACTGGTCCAGTCCGAAAGTTTAAAGGTATCCAGGGTGATCCCTGCGGTTTTGGTATCCTCGACAAAGGCTGCAGGTTCCATAAAGTGAAAGAAAGCCATGAACTCGAGGTCTGAGCGCACCGTTTCAGAAATGATTTTTGCACTTTCAGCCGTTTCAGCCGAAGCGTCTTTTAATTTTAGGTTCGGAAAAGCGATAACCGCTTTTTTTGTCTTGGCCGAGCCCACGGCAATGTAGGGCTTTTCAGCTGAAAAAACAGGATTTGTTAATAAGAACAGAATCAGCAATGGCATAGAAATTCCCTCAAGTTAGAGCTTCCTGGAAAAGTTCCTCCAAGAAGTAAAGTGTCTTTTGAGGAATCTGATGATTAGGATAATATTTTTCAACGATGTGAATGGCTTCTTCAGTGGATCTGATTTTAATTAAATTTTTCAAAAAAATCAGGTCATCTTTGTCTTTGGTGTCGATCCGAGCTGCAATGGCCTTCATCGCAAACAGGTAATGAGGCTCGGGAGTCCAGACTAAGAGGTTGGGTAATTCTAAAATTTCTCTTTGATTGGAAGGATTTTTTGGCATAAATCCCTTTACAGCGTCATTGAGCCAGTCTTCTTTGATGGCATGGTACTCGGCGACTTTTTTAGCGGCATCCCTGATTTCTTTTGAAGGTTTAAAAACCGCATCCACGTCCTTGGTGCTTGTTCTGGCATTGTAGGCCAAAGTCATTGCTGCACCGCCGACCAACCCGATTTCTCCTGTGATCCCATTTTTTGAAAGCTCTTCATTAAGGTCATGGAAAAGTCTTAAAATCATTTCTTTGCTCAACATCAGACTCTCCTCATGAAAGTATCCAGGACGAAGATATTATGTCTCCTGAACGCAATGGGGGATTCTTTGATTGCAGAAGCATAGAGGTTCTTGATCCCCGATACAAACCAGGGCTCATTGAGAAAAAGAACTTTAGAAATCCAGACAAAGGGAGTTGTTTTTTTCTCCTTACAAAGCGCATAAACGATTGCCTGCAACAGCGCGGCTTCTTTTTGTGGCATTTTGGCAAAGCGCTTGGGGACTTTTCGGAAGTGATGCTTGAATTGCTCTTGGGACATAGCCCTGGCATCATCAATCATTTCGAAATAACAGTATTTCCAGGATTCTCCAGAAATGATTTTGTCAGCAATCTCGTTCAGCATTTTCTTAGGATAATTATAATGGAAAACCGATCACAATGCCATCGAGGAGAAGGTTATTCCCTAATGAGGCAGGTGGGATTGGATAGGGCTGGCTATCCATCAAGGTGCGCTTCACGGTTGCGTCGAATTGGGGATTCCCAGAAATTTTTAGGAACTTGAAGTGATGCAGCCTTCCTCGTTCATCGATAAAGACGTGGACTTGTGCAGTAAGGTCTTGCCGGTTCAACCAAACAGAAAGAGACCAGGCTTCTTGCAAGTGATCACGGATGAGGTCGTAATAGCTGGTCATGGCGGATTCTCGCGCATCGCCGGAGAGACTGCTGCCCTTTGAAATTTTATTTCCTTTAACAATTTGAGGTGTCTCTCCTTCGTTTTCAGCATGGATTTTGGCCAGTGCTTTGATTCGCGCCAACGCATTTTTTAGTTTTTTCTGGCGAGAGGAATTTATATCTTGAGGTTTGGGCCTGAGGGCCATTTCGTCGCGTTGGGTCGTTTCTACAGGACGGGGGCGTGCTTGTGTTGGTTCTGTTTTGGGTTTCTTGACTTCAACATCGGCTTTCTCAAGTGCTTCTGGGGGTGGGGCCTTCCCCAGGTCTTTTTTTAAAACGTCAGGGAGGTCCACTAAATCGACACGTAGACTTGGAAAATAAGGAATTGGTTTTTCTGGAAAAACCACGCCTTTAACTAAAATCAAGATCATGAGCGCCAGGTGAGCGATAAAAGACCACTTAAGTCCTATTGAAAAATCCTGCTCCGAGGGATGTTTTGGAGTCCATTCAGGCGGGAGGGCTGTGGCCATGGATCCTCGTTCCTCAGAGTTTAAAGTTCGAGTCAGCTGGCTCAGTAACGAGTCCGACGTGGTGAATGCTTGCTTTTTTTACCTCGGCCATGATTTGCGCGATAAAACCGTAGGGCAATGCTTGATCGGCTTGGATGATGACTTGAATGGTGGGTTTTACTGTCGCAATTGTCTCGAGTCGAGCCCGCAGTGTACCGGGGTCAATTATCTTTCCGTTTAAGTGTATTTGTTTGGAGCGGTTCACGATTAAAATCAACTGGTCGGGGATGTCTGTTAGACTGGCCGCATTTGCTTTTGGTAAATCAACTTGTAGACCCTGTTGCATGAGTGGAGCAGAAATCATGAATACGATTAGAAGCACGAGCATGACATCGACGAGCGGCGTGACGTTGATTTCTGCAAGAGTGGTGGGGGTGGTGTGTCGGGGTGAAAAGGCCATGATTTAGCTCCCCTTTCGGGCTCCCAAAATGCTCCGTTGAACAATGTTTAAAAAATCCTGTGAGAAGGAATCCATATCCACCGTGATTCGCCTGATCTGTCCAATAAAATAATTGTATGCGATTACGGCTGGGATGGCTGCTCCAATTCCAGCGGCAGTTGTGATGAGTGCTTCAGAAATTCCAGGTGCTACGATGGCTAAGTTGGCAGCTCCGGTAACTCCGATGTTTTGAAACGAATTCATGATTCCCCAGACCGTTCCAAAAAGCCCCACGAAGGGTGATGCGCTCGCCGTAGTGGCCAGCCATCCGATTTGGCGTTCGAGCACAGTGACCTCTGAGTTCGAGGCGCGAGCAAGCGCGCGACTAATGTTTTGGAGTTCAAGACCGTCAGCGGATTTGATGTCGCCTCCGCCAGCGAGTTTTTTTAATTCACGAAATCCGGATTGAAATACTAAAGCGATCGGGGAACGGGGGAATTTTTCGCTCTTAGTGAAAATTTCTTCGATACTCTTGCTGTTCCAGAAGATATTGAGAAATTTCGTGTTTTGTCCCCTCGCTTTCTTAAGCGTTCGCCACTTAGTGAAGATGATGGCCCACGAGATCAATGAGGCGAAAAACAGCAAGAGAAGGACCAACTTGGCCATGGGTCCCGCTTGTACAAGTAAATCCATAATGCCGGTTTGGACGATGTGAGGTGA
>JAHFAC010000076.1:4512-7884 GCA_023250755.1 Bacteriovoracaceae bacterium
TGGTTATTCTATCTTTTCTTGAGCTGCGTTTAAAAGGGTTTTCTTGTTTTTATAAAAAATCTGGATGAAGTCAAAAAGGAGAAAAAGCTGAAGTGTGATGCTCGAAAGCGGTCCGCCCACTCCTCCGGTAAGCAAGCGAATGGCTTCTGTGGATTCAGCATTCGACTGATATTTGTGATATTTGAGCAAAAGCACACCTTGGGACTCAAGTCCGAAAATGGGGAGACCCAGGAGGGGGTGAAAGACGGTCAGTAATCCAATGATGAGTCCCGCACCGCGCACAAAATCTTCGTCGAGCGTGGTTCTCATGGCCACGACCCAAGAAAGCAAGAGCAAGGTGACTAATTGCATAACACCGAGGTCGAATTGAACTGTTTTAGTAACGCAATAGAGCAGGCTAGAAAAGAAGACAGTGGGGAAAAGGCGAAATTTCTGCTTCAAGAGATTGAAAATCTGATTTCTAAAAATGAATTCTTCGCAATAAATCAAAACTCCGAGGGATGCTGTCTTGAGTGTGATGCTCAGGAGTGCAAAGGGTGCCTCTTCTAAGTGGAGTAAAAGCCCCATATACCGGTAATATCCACCCAGAAGAAAGATGAGAGTGACCGCCAAAGCCAAGACTGCCCCACGGAGGAACCCAGGGATAAAGCGGCGTTCAAAACGGTGAGGTGTAAAGATTTCACTAAAACTCGTGGGTGCTAAGGGATTTAGGTGGCGAAGGAGGAGCAAATAAAGAGCCGCTCCAAGAGCGAGAGTAAAAAGCTCATAAGAAGAGTAGACGTCGCTGATTTCTTGAAAAGTGGCCCCAGTGGAGGTTCCAGAAGAGCCCATGAAATAGGTGATGAGGGTTAAAATAATCAGGCGAAAGATGACGACCCAAATGACGTAAGCGAGCCAATGAGCAATGGTCTTTGTGAGGGGTTGCCACTTACGGAGCATCAAAAACAATGGCCTCTTCTATGCTTCGGTGAAGCAGAATTGCTTCAGCATGTGCCCAGACCAGTGGACAGGCAATGCCTAATCCGGACTCAGATTGAATCAGCTTAGCTTTAGAAAGAAAAGGTGAAATCGCCTGTTCAGGAATCAGCCCTGTTTCAAGTGGAGATTTTTCGAGCAGATCGAGCTCGGCTTGTGCTCGCAGAAGATCCCCATCCATGACGGCGTAATGTCCGCGCTCACCCGCGAGCAGGGGCCAAAACCCGCCCACATGCCCAGGCCCATAGGCATCTCTGTTGTAGCGGCGATATGTAAAAGCTGGGGTAATACCGGGTTGCCCCAGGAAGCCTCCAGCAATTCCAAGCTCGGGAGATTCATAAATTTTTAGTGTGTTGAGAATCGAGGCGTCTTTGGGGTGACGAATTTTGAGTCGTACCAATTCTAGAAAGCCACCATCCAGAATTTCTTCAGCATGAGCAGGGCCCCCTCCATTGGCGAGGTCGATCCATTCCTGTTGATTCGGTTTTCCAGAAGGGCTGACCCGAAGATAGTAATTTTTTCCATAAACTCCGTTTTGTCGGAGGGTCCAGTCTTCGATATGAGATTTCCAATCATCAGCTATTTTTTGAAGCAGCGGATCTGCCAGGAGAGTGGCGGCAGATTGAAGTCCGGCAATTTCTGCTGCGATCGTAGAGGGAATATAGCCCCCGATTTCTTCCCAACGATCTTGTGCGGTGAAGGGACCCTGGTTTGCGATAAACCAGGCTGCTTTTCGGATCATTTCTAAGTCTGACTTAGCTAGTTCAATGACTTTTCTTTGGGAAAGTTTTGAAGTCAATAAAATCGGAAACGCTACTTCATCCATTTGGAGGCCTTGCCAAAAGGGGCTTCCGTCTGTCCAAAGATTTTGGGGCCAAGAGCCATCGGGTTTTTGCGTCTCCTTAAAAAAAGCAAGCGTGTCCACGGGAGTCTTAAAGTCTCCTGCTGCGAGGAGTCCCATTGCCGCATGATAAAGGTCCCGCGGCCAGATCAAATGATATCCGCCGTTTCCGTCTTGCGCACGAGCAGAGTTGGGAATTCCCGGCTTTGAAAGGGATGCCACGATTGCACCCCGTCTGAGTTTGTCTTCATGGATTTTAATGATTTCTGCGGAACGTTGCGAAGAAATACTTTTTTTGAAGAATTCTTTTTTACCTGGCTCGGAGTTGCGGAGTTCTTCGAGATAAGATTCCCATCCCTGGTCATAGAGTTCACGCGCTTGAGTGAAAGAAAATTGCAATGCGGCTCGAGCGTTTTGAATCGCTTCAGAACGGGCTTGGCCAAATCCTAAGGCGAGTTCAAAGCTGAGGGGGGCATCGGTACTCGGCAATTCGCCGATCAGGGCGATGTTCCCGGGCCCGGCCTGTGGCCAAATTTGAGTCAGCTTGAAATTTTTTGAGAGATCTTGCCATCCATCCGAAGTTCCGACATATCCTGCTGAAGTGGCAGTCCACTGAGCCGAAGAAAGGAGTGCTGCAAAGGATTGAGGGCCATTTCTGATGGACTGAGTTGCGAGTAACTCCTCGGGTGTGGCATAACCGATGCTTTGGTTTCCGATATTTCCCATCGAAGGCTTAAAGAGCACGAAAAGCCTGAGTCCTTTTTGAAAAGGCTGAAATGTCGTTCGGATTCTAAGTACAGGGAGATGAGGATCTGTGATGATTTCTTGTTCTAAGCGGTAATGGCCGGTGGAGTCTTGACCTGAGACCAAAGTTGTTAACCCGGGAGTGGAGTATCTGACAGACGAAAGAACATCTTTTTTTTGTTCAGAGAAAAATTTTTTTCCGTCTGTGACTAGGAGCTGTAAATCTCCCACCTGAGTGTGGTCGACGTGGGGATAGAACACTTCGGTCACAATGCCTTGCGCAAGAGTGAACCAGATCGGGGAATAGGCTGTTTTTTTTTCATAGGCAGTCCCTACTGCTTGTTTAAAAGCGGGTGCCCAGGTGGGGACTACTCCAGGAGCACCGGGCGCGTCATTTTTGATGAGAGCAGGAAAGGCAAACGCAGCTCGGAATAAAAAAATGGCGAATGGAATGAATATCTTTCTGGAGAGCATGAGTTCCCTCTTGAGTGGCCAGCCTAGGGGGCAGTTGGGTGCCCTGTCAACAGATTGTCAGAAATTTTCACTACACGCACCTTGTCTAGGACAAAACTGCCGGCTATTCTGATGAGTGGCAGTCTCTCCGGAGGGGAGCAGGGAGTTTTGTGAATACCATGACGGTTCAATTAGCGGGCGTGTCGAAGGGATATTCGGGGCAATCTCGGGTTCTCGATCAAATTCATCTTCAACTCAAACGGGGAGATTTTTTGTATGTGGTAGGGGGTACCGGTGCCGGAAAGACGACGCTCTTACGGCTCTTAGCCACCGAAGAGGCTCCTTCTGCCGGGACGCTT
>JAHFAC010000077.1 GCA_023250755.1 Bacteriovoracaceae bacterium
GCCTGGTACGAAGCATGCCGCGCCCTCACCTACACTGCTGCAAAAATGTGGGACGAGGCACTCATGCAAGATCACGATGCCTCAATGATGGCAGCCAAGGCAAAGCTGCAGAGCGCCCAAATGGCCACTCAAGTGGCGCTCGATGCGATCCAAATCCTGGGAGGCTACGGCTATATCCGTGAATTCCCCGTTGAGCGCTATATGCGCGATGCAAAACTGATGGAGATTGGAGCGGGGACTAACGAAGTCCTGCGTCTCATCATCGCTCGGCACATGCTAGGCGATGTAGCAGATTTGTAAATCAGTGGTGATTATCCCCGATTAACCCCCATCATATGGGGCATCAGTCGTTTGGTCTTCTTTCTGATCCACGACCGCTTCATTGCGTTCGATCTTGGCGTGGCTTGAGAGCTTCTTGATTAAAGCATTCTGAAGCTCCCGCTCTTTGCGGAAAATAACCTGTTCAAGAAGTTTTTCGCGCTCGGCATCTAACTTTGACAGATCCGGTTTCTCAGCCTCACTGACAATCGCCACCAGAATCCCCGCCGGAATCGAATATTTCTTGGCCTTACCTCCCATTCCAGGATCAATAAGAGACTTCTTGCTAAAAGCGTCTGAAATCAGCTGTGGCACATCACCTACACCTGGAAGATAACGGGAGGATCGAGGAATCAGGCCGGTCGTTTTCACCTCAACTCCATAGGACTTCAGAAGCGCATTCACTTTGGCATCCGATTTCTTATCTGCCACTAAAAGCGCTAAAGCCTGATCCGCTAGGCCATCATTGATTTTTTTGATCTCTTCGGTCTTTTCAGAGGCTAGGATTTCTGAGGCAATTTCACTCTTAACCGAGTCAAAAGCTTTACCCTTGTACTCCTTGTCCTTTTTCGCTTCATAGCGGCCCTTGGCCAGATTAGACTTTGCTGCATCCGCCAGAAACTTTTGGAGTTCAGCGGATTGGACCTTGATCCCCTTGCTTCCTGATTCTTGGGTAAAAAGCACATACTTGATATTTCGCTTGTCCTTGGTCACTAAAAATTCGCGCCTCACTTCTTCGTCAGACGCATGAATCCGACTTTTCAGGTACTGTTCCCAATGCTGAAGTAGGAGATCCTCTTTCATCAAACGCTCAAATCCAGCTGGAGTATAACGGTTTGACTCTAAAACCCGCTGATAAGTATCATAGTCAAATTTACTATCCTTTTGAAAAACAGTCATTTGCCGTATAGCGTCACGAACTTCCTCATCACTGGGTACTCGATCTTGGCGTATAGCCTCTTGAGTCATAAGCTTTCGATTCACCAGCTCTCCAAAAACGCTTTGGCGAATTCCGTACTGCCGAATCTGCTCCTCGGTCAGGGTATTCCCCCCCATGCTTTTAAAAAACTCAATCCTTCGCTGCAAAGCCCTACTAAACTCCGAGAGACTAATCGAATCGCCGTTGACTTTTCCAGCCACTGCCCCCGAATGCATCCCACGAGTCGCTTTGGGACTGAAGACCCCGTAAAAAACAAAGACGAAGGCAATGAATCCAATAATCAAACTAATCATCACTGGGCCAAATTTTTGCCGAATCCACTCAAGCATTTGATTTCCTTTCACTGAATCAGTACGATGGACCAAAAAAACTAATGCGATTATGATCAAATATCTCAAAGAATACCGTTTTTACATCACTCTCTTTTTCTTTTTGTTGATTCCAATTATAGCGATCGATACGTCGACCCGTGCTCCTCATGATTACCGTCTTTACGACCGAGCAATCATCGCCCTCACCGCACCCATTCAAAGAACCATCAGCTGGACACTTGAGCAAATGACATCCGGCTTTCAGAACTATCTTTACCTTTGGCATACGCGACAAGATAACGTGGCACTCCTCGACGAAAATCGCAAGCTTTTGAATGTCATTGCAGGCCTGTGTGAAACTGAGCAAGAAAATCTAAGATTTCGCAAACTGTTGAATTTCCAAGAATCTTTTCATATAGAAACAATCCCCGCACGAGTGGTCGCTAAGGATGTCTCAACCGAGTTCCGTGCAGTCAGACTCAATCGTGGTGAAAACGCCGGAATCAAGAAAAATATGGCCGTAGTCACAAACGAGGGGGTCGTCGGCCGAGTTCTCCGCACCACCCGAGACTCGAGTGATGTCATCACCATTCTTGATTTGCTCTCCGCTGTCGACGCAATTGACGAACGCTCTCGCGTGAGAGGTGTTGTCGAAGGGAGGACCGATGAGATCTGTGAGCTTCGCTTCACATTGAGAACAGACGACGTCCAAATTGGCGATACCCTGATCTCAAGCGGACTGGGTGGCATCTTTCCCAAAGGCGTTCCCATCGGAACTGCGACCAAAATCAACAGAAAAAATTATGGAATCAGCCAAGACATCGAAATCCGCCCCAGTGTCGACTTTTCAAAATTAGAAGAAGTCCTGGTCATCACTCGCTCAGAAAGGAACCCGCAGTGATCCGGCTCGTTTTACGAGCGCTCAACGCGCCACTTCTGCTCCTCCTTTGCATCTTGGGAATTGCCCTTCAGACTTCTCTTTTTTCATTTTATCCCCTGCTTTATCTACAACCCGATATCGTACTCCTCGTTGTAATCTGGTGTGCATTGCGTCGATCTTTTTTTGAAGGAGGCATTCTCACTCTTCTCCTCGCTGATTTTGCAGAACTTCACAGCGCAGCTCCCCAGGGATGCTTTCTTCTGGCCTACATTCTCATTTTCTTGGGAGTCCGTGCGTTTGCGCAATACATGGTGATCTCCGATCTCGCAGGCCTGGTTAGCCTCTCGATGGGAGCCTCGATCGCATGGAAGTTGATTTGCTACGAAATTCTCAATCTACTCGGTGCAGCTGAAAACCAATGGCGACATACTGCGGCGCTCCTTCTTCCGGGTGCGGTCATGGTAGGCGTCATTGCGATCTGGATTTTTCGCTGGCTCGAAAAATTCGATTGGGTCACTTATAAAAATGCACGTGCCATGCAAATTCTCGAAGATGAGCTCCAACTGGATGGGGAAGGGCTATAAATGGCGTTTCTTGGCCAAGAAGAGCAAATCCGAGAGTTCCAGGATCGCTTTAGATACCTGTACGCGATTCTCTTGGTCGGAATTTTTTTTCTGCTTTCACGGCTGATTTACTTACAAATCCTCAATGGCGATAAAATGCGTCGGTATTCGGAAGAAAACCGAATCCGTAGAATTAAAATTGTTGCTCCTCGAGGTATGATTTTCGACCGAAATCACCAACTTTTAATCGACAATCATCCCGCATTTGATCTCGAGATCATTCCTCAATATTTAAAGGAATCCAGGCAAACGAAAGAGGTCGTCGCCCTCCTCTCAAAGATTGTCCACATGCCAGAAAAAGAACTCTTTGACTTGCTCGAGAAGGCAAAAAACCAGCCCTCGTTTTATCCTATAAAAATCAAAGCTGACCTGACTCGAGACGAGGTAGCTGAAATCGAATCCTGGAAACTCGCGATGCCTGGAGTTCAAATCCAGGAAGAAATCAAACGCACTAATATATTCCGTGACATCGCCTCACACTTGTTGGGCTACATCGGAGAAGTCAATGCCACCGAACTACCTAAGTTGTTCAAGCTAGGGTACAATTACAAATTGGGCGATAGCATTGGGAAGTTTGGGCTCGAAAAAGAACTGGAAAGCATCTTGCGCGGAGCCGATGGGGAACGCATTGTCGAAGTCGACGCACTCGGAAGGATCAAGCTCGAAAAAGGAAAAGAAAGGGTCCTAAACGGTGTCCTAGAAAAACCTGCCATCCCAGGAAAAAATCTGGTTCTGACAATCGATCAAGACTTACAGCTTTCTGCCGCTGAAGCATTTGGTGACAAAATTGGAGCGATGGTCGCCATTGACCCTAGGAGCGGGCAGGTGCTTGCGATGCTGTCACGACCCTCATTCAATTCCACCGAATTCTCTCGCGGCATTCCCTCCTCGATCTGGGCGCAACTTCTCAATAATGAAAACCACCCCCTGCGTGACAAAGCGATTCAGGATCATTACTCCCCTGGCTCCGTCTTTAAAATCATCACTGCAATTGCAGGACTCGAAGAGGGCGTGATCGACGAAAAAACGAAGTTTCACTGCAGCGGATCCATGCGAGTTGGAAACCGGGTGATCCACTGTTGGGAAAAACACGGCCACGGTGAGGTCAATGTCATCAGTGCAATTACTGAATCCTGCGACATTTTCTTCTTCAAAGTTGCACAGAAGCTAAAGAGCGTGGATGACATTGCAAAATGGGCCATGCGACTCGGACTTGGGAAAAAAACCGGAATTGCCCTGGCTCGAGAGATCCCTGGTCTCATCCCGACCGAAGAGTGGAAGCAAAAGCGCCTCCACCAGCCCTGGAACGCTGGTGAAACCCTGTCCGTTGCAATCGGTCAGAGCTTTGTACTAACCACGGCAATTCAACTCGCTAACGCATACGCTGCGCTCGGTAATGGCGGCACGCTTTATCGTCCTTATGTTGTTAAGGCTTTAGAGTCCAATGAGGGCCAGGTAATTCAAGAATTCAAACCAGAAATTGTAGGACAAGCCAACCTTTCACCTAAGACCATAGAACTAGTCAAGCAAGGGCTCTGGGGCGTGACCAACAGCCCCCATGGCACTGGATTTCGCTCTCGCTTGCCCGGCATGGACTTTGTCGGAAAAACTGGCACAGTTCAACTCTTTCGAATTGCCGCTGATAAAATTTATCAGCGCTGTGAAAACATGAAATTTCAAGATCGTCACAATGGTCTCTTCGTCGGCTTTGCTCCCGCAAAAAATCCTGTGATCGCTGTGGCTGTAATTGGAGAACACGTTTGCCATGGGGCAACCGCAGCAGCCCCGATCGCCCGCGCCGTCATTAAAAAATATCTCGAGAAATTGAATCCAGAACTTTACGGAGAAAAGGCCTTAGCCGCCCGATTGAAGGGAGCCCAAAAAATACAGGAGCCCACTCCAGCCGTGATTGAAGAAAAAGAAGATATTGTTCCTAATGAGGGAATTCCTGCTCTTGCCCTGCCTCCGACAGAAACTCCAAAAGAAGATGATGACGAGCCGAACGATTAGAGCCAAATGACTATGGAAGGAATTAAAAAATGACTCACTCCTCAATGGAAAGCCAAACTCAATCGGGTTTTGGAGATGAAAGCAATATCCCCAGATTCGGCCTTTATGAAGAAGAGCTTAAAAAATTCGACTGGAACCTGCTGATTTTGGAAATTGTTCTTTTTGGGGTGGGGATCTGGAATCTCATCAGTGCAACAGGCGTCCAAGACAAATCGCTGGGCCTCTACAAGAGTCAATTGCTTTGGTTTGGCATCGGAATGGCTTGCACCGCACTGATTTTGCTGGTTCATTACTCAACCTTTTCTCGATTGGCCTATGGAATCTATTTTGCCAACCTGGTTCTTCTGGTCATTGTCCTTCTGATCGGAAAAGCATCTCTGGGGGCAAAACGCTGGGTTGGGGTTGGGGCGTTCAAGATCCAACCATCAGAGTTCATGAAGCTTTCTATGCTCATTTGCCTTGCAAAATATTTTGAAAGTGACCGCACCGTAGGAGGATACACGCTTAAAGATTTGATCTTGCCCTTTCTTTTGGCCGCGATTCCTTGCACTCTCATCATTCTTCAGCCTGATCTAGGAACCGCCATGATCATTATCCTGACTGCAACCAGCATGTTGCTCTTCATTAAAATTCATCCACAAACTCTTCTTCTTCTTGGGGTCTGCGCCGCAGTGGCCATTCCAACTGCTTATAAATTTGCTCTTAAACCTTACCAAAGACAGCGTTTGATTTCGTTCATTGATCCGATGTCAGATCCCAAGGGGTCAGGTTACAATTCCATCCAATCTAAAATCGCGGTCGGCAGTGGCAAACTCCTTGGCAAAGGCTACCGCAAAGGGACACAAAGTCAGCTCAACTTTCTTCCAGAACACCATACGGATTTCATATTTTCAGTTTTCAGCGAAGAACACGGCTTCGTCGGATCTGTCATTCTTTTGGCGATCTATCTTGCTTTTATCTTGAGTGGCCTCTCTGTGGCACATCAATCCCATGACAAATTCGGCCTTCTGTTGGCGCTCGGCATTATGCTCAGCTTTTTTTGGCAAATCTTCATTAATCTTGGAATGGTGATGGGAATGCTCCCCATCGTAGGCGTGCCTCTTCCCTTCCTAAGTTACGGAGGATCATCTTTAATCACCTCGGTGCTCAGTGTGGCTATCCTCACCAATATTGCCAACAAAAAATTTATGTTCTGATTGTGAAATTACCCTTATTATAAAAGAAAGAAAAAGAGCCCTCTGGAGGAGAAACAGATCTATGAAAAATCATTTAAGATGGATTGTTTTCGGTGCAGCATTTCTCGGGCTAGGGATCAGCATGCCCAGCTGCCCTGGCCAGCAAGCCATGCAGCAGCAAATCGATGCTCTTCAAACTAAGGCTAATGACAGTGCAAAACAAATTCAAGCACTTGATGCTCAGATTAAGAAGCTCAATACCGACTTCACCAAGCTTTACAATTACCTAGAAAAACTCAATCTCGCCGCCGGCGAACAAAAGGCTTCTCTCGACCGAATCGATGCGACCCTTAAAGCGATGACTGCAAAGCCAGCACCTAAAGCGCCCAAGGGGCCTTTGAAGAAAAAGGGGCATTGAGCATAGTTTAAATATCCAATAATAATCAATAAGTTACAAAGAATTGACGACGTTTGTACATAATGGTATGATAAAGGTATGAAAATTAATACCAAATCGAGTATTACATTACCTCCAGATGAATTGTATTTAGTAATCAACCTCATGAAAACCCTTCACGCAAAAAGCAAAGTAGAAGTGATTCGACGGGGTCTAATGTTACTGAAGGAAACGACCGATCGAAAATTGCTTAAAAAAGCTTATTTGGAAGCCTCATTGGCAACCCGTAAATCACTTGAGACCGAGCTTGCAGCGTTGGATGGCCTCGCCGATGAGGGGCTGGATTAGATGCGTCCTTTGCATGGTTTTATGTACCTTGCAGATCTCAACCCTCGTTATGGCAGTGAAGCAGGTAAAGTCCGACCTGTTCTTGTCATCCAGACCAATCATCTCAATGAAGCAAATCATCTTTCGACTTGGATCCTTCCCTGTACAACCCGATTGACGGGTGAAAGCATCATTCGAGTTTTTCTCCCAAAAAAAGCGGCTGGAAATGAGCAAGATTGCGAAATTATGATCGATCAAAATCGGTCAATCGATAACAGTCGAATCAAGAAAGAACTGGGACCCATGCCAAGTTTGATCTTAAAGGAAATTAAAGAGAAATTGAAATTACTGGGTGAGCTTTGAAGTGGCATTTCTTTGGTGGTCTGTTAAAAGCTGAAATCTTACATGACCCCAGAAACCCACACGCCCTATAGCCGTCATCTCGAAAAAATATTTGGCGGCAAGACCTACAAAATCGTAGTCTCAAGCGGCCTCACCTGCCCAACGAGAGATGGGACGCTCGCAAAAGCGGGGTGCTCGTTTTGCGATGTGCGCGGTTCGAGTTCTTTTTTTGGCAAGAAAGGAAGAGGAGCCAATGTTCGCGATCAAATCACTGCGCGACTCCCTCAAATCCGTGAACGCTTCGATGCAAAGCATTTTTTGGCTTATTTTCAGAGCTACACTAACACTTATGGTGACATTTCTTACCTGCGTGAAATTTATGAAGCTGCGCTCTCAGCTCCCGGGATTGAGGGCCTTTGCATTAGCACACGACCCGACTGCCTGCCGGCTGAGGTGATTGAGCTACTTGAAGAACTTGCCAAGAGGACCTACCTCTCAGTTGAACTTGGAGTTCAATCTTTTGAAGATCCCACCCTTCTCTGG
>JAHFAC010000078.1:0-702 GCA_023250755.1 Bacteriovoracaceae bacterium
TCTTCATTTCGAGAGCCAACGCGATACCAAGTTTGATAGGCAAAAGTGGGCGAAGAGTGATCCTCTACGACAAGGAGTCTCAATCCATTTTTCAATAAAAAACGCTGGACCTGAAAAGTTCCGATCAAAGAAATTCCGGGAGTTACTGAGGATTTCTCCTCATGAGTAACTCCAGGGCCAGCACAGCCACTTAATAAAACGAATCCGAATCCCATGATCACTATCCACATATGCGGCCATCTTTGTTGTTTCATAGATCTCGAAGGCTAGCAGGGGAACAGAGGTTTTTCAATTTGGGAACTTGGTGCTACACTGAAATGATCATGAAATTTGGCCAAACTATCCCATGGCGCCGGATTAAGATCACTCTTCAGTTGATATCGAGCCTTTTTGTCATGACAGCAACGGCTTATGGCTTTTATGCGGTACTTCACTCTTCCTTGTTTACGGTAAGAATTGTTGAAATCAATAATATCCAGCCTAACACGCCCGTAGATATTTCAACCCTCACTCATCTCGCAAAAATTCCAGTCGGTGAAATCGGCCTTTTTGATGTGAATTTAAGTGAAGTAGAGGAGAGGATCCTAGCCCATCCTTGGATTCGAGCGGTTTCGCTTCAGAAGCGATTTCCTAACACAATTGCAATCTCAGTCCTGTTTCGAAACCCAGTGGCTCTCTTACAGTTAGAAAATGGAACGCTCA
>JAHFAC010000078.1:712-7846 GCA_023250755.1 Bacteriovoracaceae bacterium
TGGATGAAAATGGTAAGTTATTTGGTAAGTTAAACCTTCTGGTACAACCTGATCTTCCTGTGCTTTTTGGATTTCTGACTAGTTCTCAGGCAGGGCTTTCGCCCCAGGGGAATACAAAAATTTTGGAAGCTCTTAAGCTAATTCATGCTTGGAATCGTTTTAAACTTGCTAATATTATTCCTATCTCATCCATTACTTATGAGCCTGAACGAGGATTTCGCACTCTCATTACTTATCCAATAATTCGTCGCGTTAATGGTATTGGAGTAAGTCGTACTCTAGTTGAATTTGGAAATGAGTGGTCGACTCATTCTGTATCCCAAGCAGAGTTTAATCTATATAGATTAAGTCAGGTTTTTAAATATTTAACAGATCGCAGCATCGTTGCACGTCAGATTTGGGCAGATCAAGATAAAAAAGTATTTGTAAAGCTGGCCCAGGGTTCTTAGAATTCCTTAGAAGGGCAATTATTGCCCAGTCGTCTCAAGAAAGAGCGATTCAGGAGAGCTAACCACTCTCGGGTCCCATGGGAGGGATTCTTATTATGTCCAAAAAGGACTTCGTCGTTGGTCTTGATATTGGAACCACAAAGATTTGCTGCATTGTTGGAGAAATTGCAGAACAGGGGCCACAGCCCAGCATTGACATCGTCGGCATAGGGACTGCGCCCTCATCAGGATTGAGAAAGGGTGTGGTCATCAATATTGACTCCACTGTCGAGAGCATCACCAAAGCCGTTGAAGAAGCAGAGTTGATGGCAGGTGTAGAAATTTCAACCGTCTATACCGGAATTGCCGGCGGCCACATTAAATCTTTTAATTCCACCGGGATTGTCGCGATCAAAGACAAAGAAATCGTACAGCAAGATGTTCAGCGAGTGATCGACGCAGCAAAAGCGGTCGCAATTCCGCTGGATCGTGAAGTGATTCATATCCTTCCGCAAGAGTATTTAATTGATCATCAAGATGGGATCCGAGATCCGATCGGCATGGCCGGTGTCCGACTCGAAGCCAAGGTCCACATCGTAACAGGGGCTGTCTCTTCTGCGCAGAACATTATCAAATGCGCGAACAAAGCTGGCCTCAACGTCGCCGAAATTTGCTTGGAACCAATCGCCTCCAGTGAAGCTGTATTGACTGAGGACGAAAAAGAATTGGGTGTCATCCTGATTGATATTGGAGGCGGTACCAGCGACATCGCTATCTTTAAAGATGGTGCCATCGCCTACACCGGCGTTCTTGCCATTGGCGGAAATCACCTTACCAACGACATCGCCGTCGGATTGCGCACGCCTCAACACGAGGCGGAAAAAATAAAAATTCATCACGGCTGCGGAATTGGAGCCCTTGTAAAACCCGACGAAACCATCGAAGTCCCGAGCGTCGGCGGCCGCAAACCACGAATCGTTCAAAGGCGCCTTCTTGCTGAAATTATCGAACCGCGAGTGGAGGAGGTGTTCTCTCTCATCCAACGTGAAATCATGAAGGCGGGTTTTCAAAATCTCCTTTCTGGCGGAGTCGTGATCACAGGTGGGTCCTCTTTGCTAGAAGGTTTGCCAGAACTCGCAGAACAAATTTTCGAATTGCCCGTTAAACGCGGAATCCCTCAGGGCATCGGCGGCCTCAGGGATGTCGTCAATTCACCTAAATTTGCTACGGGCGTGGGCCTTTTGAAGTACGGCGCGCGCAACGGAACAAAAAGCAAGTTCCCGATCCGGGAAAAGAACATCTACGACAAGGTTCGTGGCTCGATGCGAACCTGGATCAAAGATCTATTCTAAAGGGGGTCCTTCTTAATTATGTTTGAAATCGATCAGACTATCTATCAGGGCGCGAAAATAAAAGTCATCGGCGTGGGAGGAAGTGGTTGCAACGCCGTCAACACGATGATCCGGATGGGATTACAGGGTGTAGAATTCATCACTGCCAACACCGATAAGCAAGCATTAGATGCATCACTGGCATCGACTAAACTGCAAATTGGCAATGAACTGACCAAGGGATTGGGTGCCGGCGCAAATCCTGAGATCGGACGCAAGGCAGCACTCGAGGATTATGCAAAGATCTCCGAATTTCTCACCGGGTCTGACATGGTCTTTATTACTGCTGGTATGGGGGGCGGAACCGGGACAGGTGCAGCTCCGATTTTCGCTAAAATCGCTAAAGAAGTGGGAGCCCTCACTGTGGGCGTCGTGACTAAACCCTTTCTTTTCGAAGGCAAAAAAAGACTGAAGCATGCTGAAATGGGAATCAACTGGCTCAGGGAGAACGTTGATTCCCTGATTATGATTCCAAATCAACGACTCCTTGCGATTGCTGGCTCCACCCTCTCGATGCTTGATGCATTTAAAAAGGCGGATGAAGTATTATTAAACGCAGTACAAGGCATCTCAGACCTGATCAATCACACTGGACTCATTAACAGTGATTTTGCCGATGTTAGGACTATCATGCAGAACAAGGGTCTTGCATTGATGGGCATTGGCTATGCTGGCGGTGAACATCGTGCAGTCGAAGCAGCCACCAATGCCATCTCGAGTCCACTGCTCGAAGACGTCTCGATCGACGGTGCCACAGGCATTATTATCAACGTCACAGGCGGGCCAAGCCTCACCATCCATGAGGTTAACGAAGCCACAACGCTCATCATGGAGGCGGCTCACGAAGACGCCGAAATCATCTTCGGCACAGTGATCGACGAGGGCATGAACGACATGGTCAAGGTTACTGTCATCGCCACTGGTTTGGGCGGACTTGAGGCTGCTCGTACGGTAAACATGCAAATCCCGCGCGATACAACAGCCATTTCGGTGCAAGATCCATTGACGGTTGCTACTGCCGTGACTTCCGCCATGGCTGAAAGAGCTACTCCCACAACCGAGTTTGAATCCACCTTAGAGACTCAGCTGACAAAAACACTCACGCCTCCACAGCCCAACGCTCAAATGCTAGCAGCGGCTGCAGCGATTGTGAAAGGAGAGATCACACAAACACCCGTCGTAGCAACTCTCACTCCGACCTCCATCTCTACTCAAACCGCGATAACGGCCACAGGAACACCCGCTCCGACGACCCTTCCTGGATTATCTGCGACCGTGCCTCAAGGCTTTGGAGCAGAAGGAACTGAAATGGCCCGCGCCAAAGCAATCGCTCAACGCTTAGGCATTACCAATCTGACGGATGATGAATACGACATCCCCACTTATCTTCGTCGCCACCAGGAGCGAGAAATTTAAATTGTGATGAAGTTATTTCTCCGGCCCGGGCTTCGCGAAAGCGAGCCCGGGTTTTTTATGATGCACATATGAAATTTAAACAGGTCGGTCGACGAAAGCAGCCTACAGATTTTGAAACAATCGCTAAATTTTTAGAAACGGTCGTCAAATTACGGGGCAAGAAACCCTTTTTACCTCGGGGCGTATATCGATTCAAAACTCATGAGGAGGCTCAACAATGGTCCATCGAAATGATGACTCAAACGAGAAAGAAAGCCGCCCCCCAGAGCTGAAGGATATTATCGAGCTGGCGCGAGCACTTAATCAGCACGGTGCAAAATATGTAATCGTCGGTGGCATCGCGGTTATTCAGCAGGGATTTACTCGAGCCACTGAAGATATCGACCTCCTGATCGAAAAAAAACCAGAGAACTTAAAAAAAGTGATCGACGCAGTCGCAAATCTCCCTGATCACGCTGCTCGCGAGATTTCACCCAGCGATTTTGAGGAGTTTGAAGTGATCCGTGTGGCCGATGAAATTGTCGTAGATCTGATGGCTTCAGCTGCGGGTATTGATTTCAAACAGGCAGAATCTGGAATTGTCCATGTGGAGATTCAGGGAGTTCTGATTCCATTTGCTGATGCCGAACTTTTGATCAAAATGAAACAGGGAGTGAGAGAAAAAGATGTGATCGACCGCCGCTTTCTCGAACAGTTATTACGGAATCGTTCATCCTAATCTCACGCCATTGGGTACGGAAATATTTAATACGGGTCACCGCAAATCCCATGAAAACCACGAGCGTGATGCACTACTGTACTCCGGCAATGCAATGAGCCAGCTCACTAAAATTGCAATCTAGAGCGACGCATGACGAAAGCGCAAGTGCCCATACCATGCCGCGACCTAAGTCCTTAGATTAACTTTTGCGTTTTGGCATAAGTGTAAACGCTCCTAGCCAGAATACAAGTATCTGAAGAAAAAATAAATTTTCGCATCCGATTTGCAAAAAACTGAGGGGTCTATACACTTCTTCTGTTGTGGAATCATCCAAGGAAGTGATCCAAGGCGTTAGCCAAAATGGGGAAACCCAGGGGGGAAGAGAAATCATGGACCGGTTAAAACCACTTATTAGTCTCAGTCTCGGTCTCATAACGCTGTCCGCAAATCTTACATTTGCGGCAGAGTTTAAACCAGGTGAGGTCATCGTTAAATATAAGGAGGGAGTAAGCAGACCTCGAATCCAAATGAATCAATTTTATGATTCGTTAGGCGTCAAGAAGATCCATCGCTTTTCAAGCACTATGAAAGGCTTTGAACATCTCATTTTTGATGAAAACCTCAAAGTACAAGACGCAATTACTGAAATTCAAAAAAATCCACTCGTTGAATACGCTCAACCCAATTATATTCTGCGAATTAGTCCAGTCCGAACTATAGGAGATGATAATCCTCCAGGTGCGCCGGCACTTCCCTGCATTCCAGGCATGGATCTTCCGAACTGTAATCCCAAGCTCTGTCTCCTGCCCGGTGTGCAATTTCCTCCAGGCTGTGAAGACTGGGGAGGGGGAGGCGGAGGAGGTGGCAACCCACCGCCAGGAGGGGGCGGAGGAGGGGGAGGCAATCCACCTCCAGCCAATCGTCCAGCGCTGCAACCTGCTCCAGCAGAAGTCAATCCGCCTGTGGCCGATCCAGACCTAGCGAAAGCATGGGGACTAGAAAAAATCGGAGCGCAGCAAGCGTGGACCACTTATAAGGGGAATAAAGACTTCATCGTCGCTGATATCGATACCGGAATCGATTACAACCACGAGGACCTGGCCTTCAATGTGTGGCGAAATCCGAATCCAACCCAAAACGATGTAGTTGGATTTGACTTCATCCACAATGACGGACTGCCCTTTGATGATAATGAACATGGAACACATACAGCAGGTACCATCGGCGCTGTGGGCGGTAACGGAAAGGCGATCTCTGGTGTCACTCAAAGGGTCTCCATCATGTCATTGAAGTTTCTCTCAGGAGAGGGAAGCGGCACGACCACGGATGCGATTCGCTCGATTGACTACGCAATTGAACACGGAGCTAAAGTGCTCAGCAATAGCTGGGGTGGACAAGGCGATGATGACAATAAAGCCCTGTACTCAGCCATTGAACGCGCCAAAGTAAAAGATGTTCTCTTTGTTGCGGCAGCTGGAAACGACGGAGCGGACAATGACAATGCGTCTCACGCCAGTTATCCTGCAGCTTTCGACAACGATAACCTCTTGTCCGTTGCAGCTACAGATCAGAATGACCGGATGGCCTTCTTTTCTAATTATGGAAAAAAGACCACCCATGTCGCCGCTCCAGGAGTCAATGTTTACAGTACCACTCCCGGAAACAAATATGCTTCGCTCAGCGGTACCTCGATGGCAGCTCCGCACGTGAGTGGTGCTGCAGCACTGATCTGGTCCAAGAACCCGACCTGGAATTATAAAAAGGTCAAAGAAGTACTGATGCAAACAGTGGATCAACTCCCTTCGCTCAAAGGAAAAGTTGCCACTGAGGGCAGAATCAACGTCTCTAAGGCATTACAAGCGCGCTAACCTCTACGGTTAGAGCTCTAAACAAGAAAAAGGGGGGTGCGGGAGCATCCCCCTTTATTTTTGGCCCCCCTACCCTTGAGGGATGCTGAGTAGCAAAACTAGCTCAAGTGTATTTTCCAGACATCAAAATCACCATAACCGGGATACTTTGTATAACCTCTTTCGATCAGATCGGACTCCATTTCAGAGGGGACCTTGCCGAAAATAATCGAAACATGATTCAGTCTGAAACTTTCGAGGGTCGTTTGCACTTGGCTTTTTATGGCGATCGACTCATTTTGTGAAAAAGGAAAAACGTTCACTACGCGAGCCTCAATCGCCAAAAGGTGGCCTAAAGGATAAATGATCCCCACCTTCTCTCCCATTGTCGCGTAGTTACGCATCACCTTTAAAATTTCAGATTCACGACCAAGAAATAACCCCGTATCCAACTCTAATCTTTGAAATTGATATTTTAGTGGAGAAAAATCCCAGACAAGAAAAGCACACATCAAATAACAGTAGGATAAAAACAGGTAAGGAAGCACTCTCACCTTTTTATCAATCCAAAAAAGCATCTGCATCTCTTGGTAAACTCCCCAAACCAGGAGCATCAATGAAAGTCCCCAGGCAGAAAACACTGCAATAAGAACCTCCCAGTGTGAGCGACCAACATAATAAAATAAAACGCCTAGTCCAAAAACACCACTAAATGCCAATAATCCTAATTCTAAATTTTTTTTAGACAAATCCTTATGAGAAACCCTTTCAGAAGTGATACGAAAACTAGCTTTAAAAATAGCCAATAAAATCGATCCCAGAAAAGTGAACAAAAAAATCCAGTGCATGCCAAAAACGGGCATAGGGAGCATGCAATAACCATAGAGAGCAAAAATCTTTTGAAAAAACAAGAGCCGTGAATAGTCTGGAAAATGTCCTGAGTGAATAAAAGAAATCAGGAAAAAGCAGAGCATCCCAGTAAATATCGCTGCGGTAAATATTAAAACGGTTCGCGACTGAGCGTAAAAAAACTTACTTTCAGCCTTTAGATTGAGCAAAGATACCGAAAAAAAAGCTGCGCCTAGAGCAGAAACCCCAAAATCAGGATTATTAATAGCAGCAAGCGCTGCGGTAAAAAAAACAGAAAACAACCTGGCCCTAGAAGGCTTTAAAAAATATCCTGCGCAGAGATACATCACCAGCCAAGGGCCAAAATAACGCAAAGGCCCGACGGCAAAATAATTAAATGCATTGAGCTGGTGCTCATTCCCGATGTTGACGGTGGGAAAAAAGCTAATTGCACAAAAAGGAAGGTACAAAAGCGCCCCAATCCAAGCTGATTGCGTTAGTTT
>JAHFAC010000079.1 GCA_023250755.1 Bacteriovoracaceae bacterium
GATATCAAAAACAGATTTGCCAAACTCCTGAGAGAGGGCATCGATGACACTTTTTCTGGTAAAGGGATGCTGGGACCCAAAGTTCAGTGAGTTTTTTCTAATGGCCTCGAGTGTTTGATTTCCAACAAAGACATGTTGATCGCCAACAATCAGATCTCCTCCATCAAAGCAAAAGGGAGAGGAAACTCCTGTAATTGCTTTTGCATTTTCAAAAGCCTGAAGGGCAGGGCGATAAAAATAGCTTGGCGTGAAGATGTTGTGGTTAGGAATGAGTGTTTTTCCTGATTTCTCTAAAGGTTTTGAGCCATCCTGACTCCAGAGTGGAGGGTTGCCATCATTTACTTTTTCATTTTCGTCTATGGAGAACAGGCGGATTCGCGACTGTATTTGAGGAGAGAGTGATGAAAGAACTTTTTTTGCGCTGGTTCGATCTTGGTGACTTGCCACGACCCAAAGCTCTACGTCTGGAATGTTTAAAAGGACTTTCTCAAAATCTCTCAAAACTGCCTGTATCGCGTCACGTACCTCGGCTTTGTCGATATAGCTCATACGAATTGCCTTGAGTGGTACATCTCCATTCTCAATTGCAAGTTTTTTTGGTTCTGATGCCACTTGGGGTTGATAAATGAGCTGGACAGAGTTTGTGGGGAGCTCTCTAGCCTTAAAACGTGCGGCATTTTTAACTTTCTGCCTCAAGAAGGTGAGTTCAGGTTTAAGCATTTCTGATCTCATATTCTCACCAGGGGAGAGTTCCTGCTTGAGGTTGTTCAGTACCCGTGTGAGGCACGAAGCTGTATCTTTTGTAACGGGCTTAGTTTTAGCCTGCCCAAAGTGAGGATTAGCGCTGGCGAGAGAGGGATAAAAGGCTAGTATTGAAAAAAGGAGTATTTCAAAAAGAGGAATAATTAGAATAATTTTTAGGAATCTCACTTAGTCTGATCGGGATTTTAGTTAAATTAATGATTTTTGCAGTGCCAGATTTATGACTGTTCACGTGAACAGTTGATCTCCAAAATTGCCTAGGAGAGGTTCACGATTAAGGCACAGGAGAGAGCACTTGACGATCCGAGTCGATTAGAGGAATCTTTTTAGATGAAGATGATCCCAGTCTAGGAGCCCATGCATAAGACGGACTACATTACTTTAGCTGTTCCTTTGTTTTTTCTCATGATCGGGATCGAAATCTTCATCTCTCGGCGGGTTGGGCGAAATTATTTTGTGTTCGCTGATAGCTTGAATAATCTTAGCTGTGGAGTTTTGGATCAGGTGCTGGGAACTGTGGTCGAAGGTTCTCTCCTGGGCGTTTATGTCCTGATCTATGAGAATGCAAGGTTCGTTGATTTTTCTCCTGACTCTAGAGCGATGTGGGTTTTTGGGTTCATTGGCGCAGATTTTTTTTACTATTGGTTCCACCGCTTCAGTCATCGGGTGAACTTTCTTTGGGCGGGGCATGTGGTTCACCACCACAGCGAGGAGTTTAATTTTACGGTTGCGCTTCGTCAGGGCTGGGCGACGCGAGTCAGTTCTGGTTTTTTTTATCTCCCACTAGCCGCCTTGGGTATCCATCCAGTCGTTTTTTTTGCGGCAAAGTCGTTTATGCTGATTTATCAGTTTTGGATTCATACGCGATTCATTGACAGACTTGGGCCATTTGAGCTGGTTTTTAACACGCCTTCGCATCACCGAGTTCACCACGGTATTAACCCAAGGTATATTGACAAGAACTACGGAGGGACTTTCATCATCTGGGACCGGATCTTTGGATCGTTTGAGCCAGAGACGGTGGAGCCCGTTTATGGAACCGTCAAGCCACTTGCAAGCTGGAATCCGTTTTGGGCCTATTCACACTATTGGATTGAGCTTGGACGCTTGTCCTGGAGTGCGCAATCGTGGAGAGATCGTGTCGCTGTATGGTTTGCACCTCCAGGCTGGCGCCCGCGAAATCTAGATCAGTGCCCACCTCCGAGGGAAGTCGATGCAGGGCATTTCAAGAAGTATCAGATCCCAATCTCACAGAAGCAGATGCGTCGTGCCCTGTTTTTGTTTCTTCCGACGTTGGGATTTTCGTCCGCCTATCTTTTCTTGCATCCTCAGCTGCCAATGGGCATGAAGCTCGTCGTGATTGGTATTGTTTCGGCGTGCCTGCATTGGGTGGGAGCTTTGACAGAGGGTCGAAGTGTGTTTCGAAATTAGTCAGTAATATATTTTCCTAGTAATTTCTTTAATTTCTCAATTACCTTGCCCTCGATCTGACGTGCTCTTTCGCGGGTGAGGCCGTATCTGTCGGCCACCTCTTGAAGGGTTTTTGGATTTTCGGCAAGTAGGCGCTCATTGAGAACTTGAAGTTCTTTTTCGTTCAATTCTTTTTGGAGTTCTGGGAGTTTTTCGCTCAGGAGGTCCAACCACTCTCCTTGAGCCAACGCCTCATCCGGTAATATCCGTTCGTCCGGGAGATGGTCCAGGTGAGTGCGTTTACCACCTTCATCGCTTTCAATCGGAGCATCCAGCGCCACTTCGGTGCCTTGACTCGAAAGTCGTTGGCTCATTTCAAGAATGTCTTTTTCGCGAACATTCAATTTTTCGGCAAGAAGTTTGGGACCCGCTAAAAGCCCCTGGGCCTCGAGGCGCTCTTTTTCACGAAGGAGGTGATAAAAAAGTTTTTTCTGGGCCTGGGTCGTCCCAATTCGGACCAGGCGAAAATTATCGAGTAGGTATTTAAGAATATAGGATCTAATCCACCAGGAGGCGTAATAACCAAGTCTTGCTCCCTTGGTGGGATCGAATTTAGAAACTGCCTTCATCAATCCAATATTTCCCTCTTGGATCAGGTCAAGAAGGTTGGAGTAAATCGAGCGATACTCGAGAGCGATTTTTACGACCAGGCGCAAGTTGGCTGAGACCAGGGCTTTGGCTGCATCTCTATCACCTTTTTCAAGCATCCGCATCGCGAGCCGAAATTCATCTTCGGGATCAAGAAGAGGATAGCGCCGGACCTCTTCAAGGTATCGGCGCAATGGGTCATAGGTGGATAGGGCACGGGTTTGGGATTTGTTCAAGTCATGAGAAACTTCTGCGGGCACAAGAGCTTGACTCGGTGTCTTCTCTTCTGGCAGCACTTGTGGTTTTTTTGAACGTGTCGATTTTTTGGCGCGCATAGTTCTGATCCGCTATTGATTTCCGAAGTGTTGTTTACCCTGGATAATGTTTGGACTCAAGCCGGACAGTGATTCACATCTCCTTTAATCCAGTTTACCCTATAAAAAAGAGGAGTCATGCGAAGACAGCTCAAAAAGACAGTTTTTCAAAATGGTTTGACCCTGCTTACGGAGCGGCATTCTGAGTTTAAGAGTCTCTCGATTGGGATCTGGGTTAAAGCGGGGACTCGTCACGAGCGCCCTCACGAGGCAGGGGTTTCCCATTTTTTGGAACACATGCTTTTTAAGGGGACTGAAAAGCGCACCGCCCTTGAAATTGCCCGTGAGGTGGATCAGGTGGGTGGTGAGTTTAATGCGTTTACCACCCGAGAGTATACCTGTTTTCACCTGCTTTTACTGAGTCGGGATCTGGGACTCGGAATGGATATCCTCAGCGATATCCTTCTTGATTCACAATTTGATCAAGAAGAGATGGAGCGGGAGCGGAAGGTGATCCTCCAAGAAATTTCAATGGTTGAAGAGTCACCGGAAGAGTTGGCCCATGATCTTTACTTCGAGTTGATTTATGGCCGCCATGGTTTAGGGCGCCCCATTTTGGGGACAGAAACCAGTATTCGTCGGATGCGGAGAAGCGATTTATTGCGTTATTTTCGAAAACATTACCGGCCAGATCAACTGATCATTTCTGTCGCAGGCGATGTTTCTCATGAAACGGTAAAGAAGAAACTCAAATCGCTTATCAAGAAAAATTGGTCAGGCCGTCGGCCTGGACCCGAGTCTAGGCGCGAGCTCGGTTTTGAGCCAGCTCCCCACGTTCGCGAAGGGTGTTGGTGGATCAAGAGATCAACAGAGCAAGTACACTTAGTTTGGGGAGTCGAAGGACCTCGCTATCACTCGAGAGATCGGTTTGCAGCGCTTTTGCTGAATGTTTATTTGGGTGGGGGGATGAGTTCAGCTCTCTTTCAAGAAATTCGAGAAAAAAACGGACTTGCTTATACCGTTTATTCAAGTCTCTCACCTTTTATAGACTCTGGAGTTTTTACTATTTATGCAGCTACGGGAATGAATCAAGTCCCGCTTTGTTTGCGCTTAATCGAGGAGTGCGCGTACAAGTTGCGAAAGAGCCTTCTCTCCGAAGATGAGCTTCAGATGGTAAAAGATAACCTCAAAGGGACGATTTTACTTTCTTCTGACAGTGTGGAGTCGCGAATGTCGAGCATTGCCAAGAATGAAATTTTCTTCAACCGATTTTTTTCAGTTGAGGATGTTTGTCAAATGATTGATCAAGTCGGCCCTGCTGACATTCGACGGGTAGCTCGTAAGATTTTGGGCAAATCAACTCCGAGCATTTTGGCGCTCGGCCCCAAACCCTCCAAGCAGGTGTCTGCCAAATTAAGGCCCACACTCCTTCGGCGTTAGGGTTTGTGTAGAGGGGGGTTATCCCCCACTTTGCCTTCTCTTCCAGATGAGAAAGGCCACAACTACTCCACCCAAAACGATGAACAGGAGGGGGATATCTCCTCCCTGTGCTTTCGGGGTGGGGGTATTTTCGCTGCCCCCTGGGATGGAGGGTTGAAAGACGGTGTCTTGTTGGACGGCCGGAGGCACTGGATTTTGGAGGAGATTTTTATCTGCAGGGGAGACGTTGATTCCCCCAGGGCGACGGAAGACTTTTAACGTCTTCACCATGCTTTCAAAATCCTGATTATATTCCTGATATTTTTTTTTGTTGATCGAATAAGTAACCAAGACGCCGATGTCTGCCTTTACCGTCGCGAGGTAGCGAGTAAAAAAGCCCGGGATTTCAGAATCGCCCTGGAGCGCATCGACCCAAACGTGGTCATTGATGTTGACCGTCTTGGCATATTTTACTTCTGACATGACGGGTTTGCCTTGAACACTGGTAAAAGCTTTTGGATTTTTCAGAAAACTCAAATATTGATCGAGGCTGTCTTGATCGCCCTTGAGCTTGGCTGCCAATACAATGATTGCATCGCGTTTTTTTGTTTCGTTGGTGTTTTGGCAAACCCATTCAGCCCCTTCTAGATTGCACTGCCACTGAGGGGGGAGCTCAAATTCTGCAAATTGGTTGGCAAATTTTGCGGCAAAGGAGGATCTTGGCCAAGTGACTACCTGAAAAATTTCAATCATGAGCGCTAGGGCGAGGACGAAAGCAAATGGGCGTGCGAGGTTTTTCACTTTCCTATCTCCTTTAAGGAAGAGGGCGTTTTGCGATGAAGCCTTCTTCGATCCAAACTTCTCTGTAATACTCAGTGACTTTCAGGGAGGATTCGCTGACGTCAACGCTCAAACATTGAGCTCGAGCCACCGCCTCACTGACTGAACCGTCTTTTCTTATCGAAAAGATATCAAAAATCTGACCCACTTCCACACCATCCTTTTTTCCTTTGTCGATTTTTATCAAATTAAGGCGATCGTGGACTCGGATCACTTTGGACTCACTGGTATAGTTAATGAAGCCTTGATTGGCTTTTCCATATTCAGCGGAATTTAATTTCGAGAGATTTTTTTCAGGTTCAAGACCGCCACCTTGGGGCTCAAAACGGGCTTGAAGGCCAAACTGAAAGGCAAAACCGACGGGTGTGGCTTGTCCCCAGACAGTTTGACTCAGGCTCGCCGTTACAGCAAGATCACTGTGGAGCTGATAGCCGACTAGGCCTTGAGCAGTGACAAGAGAGGGATTGATTCCATTGATGGCAAAGCTCCCACCCGCCCCGAGTCCTGCACTTGAGATGTCTCCAGTGGTCCCTTTTGGATCGGTCTTAAGGGATTGAATACCTGAAATCGCTATATTGAAAAAAAGACCTTCCCCCTCAGGAAGCCAGTAATGCAGCGTGACAGACCAGGGTAAGGCAGCTGAGAAATCTGAAGAGCGCCAAGTGGATCCGCCCCCGCCCGAAAGAAGCCATCGGGGGCCAGGGCCTTGAGAGAGGGGGAGCGTGAGAAAGGCTCCTACCGTCAAGTCTTTTGAGCCATCTCCCAAAAAGGGTGTGTTATTCGCCAGCGAAGCAGGATTACTATAAAATGGAACATTGGCCTGGAACTGAAAGTCGAGAGTAAATCGCTTAGTTTGGGGGCTAGGACCTGGCTGAAGGACCCGGTAAGTCAGGCCCATGGTTTGATCGCCAAAACCATAGACACTTCCGCTTAAGGTGGTATGGCTAATTTCATTGCGAATCCAGTTCAGGCGACCATAAAGACTAATCGAACGATTGAGGCCATAAACTGTATTGAGGTCCATGCCCATTCGCGTGTAGCTCGTTAGTCCAGCCACACCCACGTTAGTTCCGGCTCCATTAGAGTTGGATTTGGACGTGTAATAAGTGAATTCAGGGTTGAGTCGTAGCGTTTTTGAAAGCTCAAACTCGTTTTCCCAAGGATGAAGGTAAAAATCCGCCTGCGCTTCAAAGCTTGCTAGTATTCCACACACTAGGAAGGTGGCCAGAAGAAATAAAAGTCTCACAGTTACCCTCTTCTTCTCTTAAGGTTGCCACAGGTAGTCGATTGATCCTAATGGATTTTTCGTAGATGGAAGGCTTGGGGAGGAGTAGAATCCTTCAAATGACACTCTACGATGAAGCATTGGAATATCATTCCAGAGGACGTAAAGGCAAAATCGAAGTTGTTCCGACTAAACCGGTTTCTACTCAGAAAGACCTGAGCCTGGCCTATTCTCCCGGAGTGGCCGAGCCCTGTCGCATGATTGCTGAGAAAGAAGAACTGGTTTACGAGTACACGGCCAAGGGAAATCTCGTTGCTGTGCTTTCAAATGGAACAGCGGTGCTCGGGCTAGGCGATATTGGAGCTTCAGCCGCAAAACCCGTGATGGAGGGCAAGGGAGTGCTCTTTAAGAAATTTGCTGACATCGATGTCTTTGATATTGAGATCAACGCCAAGAATCCAGATGACGTCATCCGTTGCTGTGAGATGTTGGAGCCCACTTTTGGTGGAATTAATCTCGAAGATATCAAGTCACCGGAGTGTTTTTATATTGAAGAGGAGCTGAAGAAGCGGCTAAAGATTCCAGTTTTTCATGATGACCAACATGGAACGGCGGTGATCAGTGGCGCTGCGTTTTTAAATGCTACCGAAGTTTTAGGAAAAAAATTAAAAGATATGCGGGTGGTCTTTTGTGGGGGCGGTGCCGCGGCAATCGCTTGCGCGAATCTTTACCTTCACTTGGGTGTCCGCCGCGAAAACATCATCATGTGTGATTCTAAGGGAGTGATCTACAAGGGGCGACGAGAGGGCATGAATCCCTACAAAGAGCGTTACGCGGTAGAAACCGAAAAGCGGACGGTGGCTCAGGCTCTCGAAGGGGCAGATGCCTTTGTGGGTGTTTCGGTGAAAGATGGAATTTCTCCAGAAATGATAAAAAAAATGGCCAAAGACCCGATCATCTTTGCTATGGCCAACCCGGATCCGGAGGTTTTGCCTGAAGCTGTTTTGAAAGTCCGTCCCGACGCAATCATGGCTACAGGACGGTCCGACTATCCAAACCAGGTGAATAACGTACTAGGTTTTCCTTTCATATTTCGTGGGGCGCTCGATACGATGGCCATGGCCATTAACGAAGAGATGAAGATGGCTGCCGTGCGTGCGCTTGCAGCGTTGGCTAAGGAGGATGTTCCCGATGCG
>JAHFAC010000080.1 GCA_023250755.1 Bacteriovoracaceae bacterium
TACTCATGTGCTAGTTGGAAGAGAAACTGATTATCCGAATCGGTTGGTCCATGACACTCAGAATAATTTGGAGCTAACGCCTGATAACAGGCCAAAATCGCGCTCAAACTTTGCTTACAACTTCCCTCACTTGCCTCAGTCAGATAAGTGGTCACGTAAAATTTGATTTCAATATTTCCAGAAAGTGAGATGCCCGGTTCTGAAGAAGCAAAACTTCCTGGCTGATGAGTCAAAACTCCCTCTTCTTTTAATGTGAGATACTGTGTGCAGTTTTTATCTAACCAGAAAGCTGAAGAATCCGTCGCACCTTGAAATGAAAGATTTCCATCCAAATCATAATCGACCGGTAAAGCTGGCCTTTTCTTATTTGAATCTAACTTTTCGCTCGCCAAAACGGCCTTCCCTGTTTTCGAATCTTCGACAAGAAAAATAACTGGATTAGTCATGACATTAGAAATAGCTGAAGGGATTTGACTGAGCGGAACAATGACCGTTTTTTTCTGCACAGTCTCCACCATAAAGCCCAGATAATAAGGCTCCGTCTGATAGTAACCGGAAAGTGTGTTGGTATTGGGATTAGGTGCAGTCTCAATATTGTTTCCAAACCGACATCCGCTCAAAATCCATGATAGTAGAAGCGCTCCCGTCCCTGTGACAAAATAAGCAGACCAAGAAAAATGAGAATCTTCCATCTTCGCGGACCTCCATGCCCTAAAGACCTTTCGGAAGAATGGGAAATTTTATGAGAGGTTAGGGTTGGCTGCGGAGTCAATAAAGTGACGTTTTGGTCTTAAGTTTAATAAATGGAAAACTTTGTGTTCAAGTAGTTTAAAATATTGGTGATGTTCGCAGTCAGGTTAGTGATTGCTTACTATTCGAAGTCTACTAAAACCCAACGACCCTCGCCGGAGTTCCATCCAGGCTCCCAGATAAATTGTCTTTCTGGATCTTCAGTCAAAATGATTTTACCTAAAATAGCTGGTTTTAATTCTTCGATGGAATTCAATAATTTTTCTGTTTTTTTATAATCTTCTGCATTTAACTTATCTCGTGACTGTTTTAGAAAAGAATCAACATAAATTCCCAATCTATCATCATCGGTTATTTTTAACTGATCAAAGATCCTCCTCAAGAACCGTTGCCCATTTTCAGTACCCCAGATGCGACTTACAACTGTATATCCATAACCTTTTTCGATAATCTGTGCACGATTAATATATTTCAAAGGAACTCTTTCTGAAAAAATCTGATTTAGATATTCAGGGTGAAACGGAACTGAACGTTTTTTTCTATCTTTCTTAAGATCCCTGACCTCAAACGGTATTTTCAAAACCTGATCTGGTTTTCCTTCAATTTCAAAAATATGCGTCGCATTTCCTGCACCTAAATACTTCCCGAGTTTAAAACTTTGTTGGCCAAAAAACAAATAAGATTTCTCCCTAAAATCGGCTAGTGTGACCACCTTTCCTTCAACTGTAAGTGATTTTTGGGGAGATTCTCTGACTTCTTCAAAAGAAACACTTCGTCTTGCAAAAGTAACTACATCCCCTTGTCTGAGACGTAAAACTTTTGCTTCATATGCGTTCAAATGATCCGTAGTTTCAAAAAATTCCTGATTTTTTATTTCAGGATCAAATGACAACCGATTCATCACCTCGACCCAAAGTTGATTTTCATCATATTTACGTCCTGCTATATCCCATTTTTTCTTCACTTTTTCAAAAAGCCTTATTTTTCTGTTCCCTTCCCACTCCGTTTCACCTGCGTAATCATCTAGACGAACAACACGTGGACGTACCAGCGCCTGATCTTTCGCAGTGATAAGACGCCCAGGTTCTAGCTTAGAATATTCGGACAAAAGCATTTCTGCAGGACGCCCTGGTTTTTGAGTGTCCAACCACATTGCGAACTCAGAGTCATTTTTATACTTTTGAACCAACTCTTCTTCTTTGGGTAATCGATATTCAGAACTTGTTTGGTACAAAGCAAATTTCAGATAATCAAATGCAGCGCCGGTTCTTACACCCCTCTTGGAACTCTGTACCTGAGCAAGTTTTTGAGAAGCCTCCTGTATACAAGTTGTCCCTGCATAAATGGCCTGTGCAAAACAGAACGTACCCAAAACGAGAAGAGCTGAAAATTTTACACTCACTCTATCCATAGATTGACACACTTCCGATCAACCTATCGGAGAGAGAAAGAAAAACTTTGATAACTCTATGCGTTATAAGTTAGATTAACTTCTTAAGTCGCGCCGCCATCTCCACAAACCCCGCACCGCTTTCACCGAGCGTGATCCACCTTGGGGTGCTTTTCATGCGATCGAGATAACGACTGAGATTGGCCACTCCCACGCTCTTGTGAAAAGCAGAAAACAGTGGCTCGTCGTTTGGGGAGTCACCGATAAAGAGCAAATCGTCTACAGCACCTGATCCCCCGACGCTCAACCAATTCTTCAACCCTTTGAGTTTGTCATAATCTCCAAACCAGGCGTTGACATGGATGCTAGAGAGTTTGGCATGCGCGCCCTCTCCCTGACAAAGATCTAGCAACTGATCCACTTGTGCGGAAGACCAGGGCTTCACATCTTCGCAAATATCGATTGCAAGATCGCACTCACGATAATTCTGATCCGACGCCCACTTGGCGTGCGGAAAGTGCTCTAAGATTTTTTTCCCAAGCGCTGCGAGTTTCTGACGAGAGTCGATTTCTAACCCAGGCGTGTCCAACCTCCGACGAACCCCATTTTGCAAATAAAATACAAAAGCCCCATTTTCTCCGATCACCGCGTCCACAGGCCAAAACCGGGCAATATGATCACACCACCCAGCAGGCCTCCCCGTCACCGGAACCACAAGATAGCCCTTCTTTTTCAATTCCCAAAGTGCAGCGAAAGCTCCCGCGGTCAGTTTTCCCTTGGTTGAAAGCGTCTCATCTATATCGAGACATACGCCTCTCAGTTTTTCGAGTTCTGAATCTTTCGCCTGGGACCAAGGGATGGGTTTCATTTCGCCTGCCTTTTTTTCCGAAGTGGGCAATCCGCAATACAAACTGTATGTTCACACGGATCATTTTTATGCTCGCATGGCTCGACATGAATATTGATCGACGCATTGGAAAATTTTTCTAAAATCTTCCCCTCAATCTCATCACAGAGCGCGTGAGAAGAATGCACACTGTCTTCTCCACAGACCACCAGATGAAAATCAATATGCCTCGTCACTCCGCTTCTTCGCGTTCGCAGGTCGTGAGTTTCAATGATTTTATTTTGGAACTGGTTCAAAATAGTCTGAATAAATTTTACCTCTTTCACTGGGAGCTGTGTGTCCGTCAATTCCAGCAAAGCCATTTTGACCTGTTTAGCTGAAATCAATAAAATATATCCCGCCACACTAAAAGCAACAATGGGATCTATCATCAGCCACCCTGTCCACCTGAGCAAGAGAAGTCCAATGAGCACTCCCGCACTTGCAATCACGTCTGCCAAAAAATGAAGGGCATTGACATGGATCGCGCTGCTTTCTGTTTCTTGAGCGGCCTTGATGTTATTTCGATAAACCGCGTAACTCACCCCAAGAGAAACTAAGATCGAGATCATGGCCAAAGTTTGGTATTGAATTTCACGAGGGTGCAACAAATGATCCACTCCCTCATAGACAATCCATCCCGCTGCCGCGACTAAAAGGAGGGCCTCAAAAAGACTGGAGAGGGTTTCGATCTTGCCATGCCCAAACGGATGGTCCTGATCAGCAGGCTTTCCCGCCGCCTGGATAGAAAAAAAACCCACCGCCACAGAAACAAGGTCCAGTAAAGAATGGATGCCCTCCGAAATCACACCGACTGATCCTGATAAAAACCCCACGCCAAGCTTCAACCCTGTCAGCAAAACCGTAGCTCCTAAAGCCAGCGATGCTGCACGAAATCGGATCTTAGCGGTAATAGATCAGTCCTCCAGCGATGTAGGACTCTGTATTATTAATAGCAATTCCGAATTCTAAAACAAAGCGTAGTTTTTCGGAGGATTTGAAGAGGGACCCTAAAACAACCGAAGAAAGCGCGGGATTTGTGCCTCCAGAAATTCCAATTCCAAATGGTATGGCAATGAAGGGCTCGAATTCCATTTTTTCTTCTTTTTCTTCTTTTTGTGAACGATTTGCTAAAAGAAAAGCCTTGTGGACATAGGGAACGGTTGTAATTTCAACCTGGCTCGAATCTTTGAGGCGGTAATACATCCCCTGCAGTGCCAATCCAATCCCGGGTTGTCCTTCGGCATCGGGGAAAAAATCAAAAGCAATGTCTCCTCCAAACCGAAAACGCCTCGGGCCTGAGCCTGTTCCAATCACCCCAGTGACATTGACCAAATCCGAAAGCCCTTGGGTGACTTTCAAATTCAAACCCACGCCAGCTCCACTGCTCAAAGTAAATTCAGGTTCCAAACCTAAACTCAAATCTCCAGATGGGACGAAGTGAGGGATTCCAAACACTCCCGCGTGTACCTGGGAAGAAAAGCAAACGAAAACCAAAAAAGTTCCAACCAAAGCTCGCGCTAAACTTGTAAGCAAAACGCTCCTATTCAACTTATTCATAAGACCCCTGCCTAAACTTGTGCATGATTGGGGATATCTCTATGCCCGGAAGAAGCACCCTTCGCTCTTTTGGCTTCTTCACGAATCGATGCATTGCTAATTCGCATTCCATAAAAAGATCGGGCCACAAAAAACAGACCCACCACAAAGAGAACCGCTCCGATGTAAAAAGCTTTGTCCTTGGCAGACGCCGCAATCTCAACAGCCAAGAGACCAAAGAGTGTGGTGAATTTGATAATCGGGTTGAGCGCCACCGAAGAAGTGTCTTTGAACGGATCGCCCACGGTATCACCCACCACAGTCGCTGCGTGAAGAGGCGTTCCCTTTTCTCGTAAGTCCACTTCGACCACTTTCTTCGCATTATCCCAAGCACCTCCGGCATTGGCCATAAAGATGGCCTGATAAAGCCCAAACACCGCAATCGAAATCAAGTAGCTTGCAAAAAATGTCGCATCAAAACAGGCAAAAGCTAGGGTAAATGAAAAAATCACGGCAAAGATGTTCACCATCCCGGCTTGTGCATACTGCGTGCAGATTTTCACAACGGCTTTAGAATCCTCCACAGAAGCTTTTGTAGCTCCATCGAGGCGAATGTGTTCTTTGATGTATTCCACCGCGCGATACGCTCCCGTCGACACAGCCTGAATCGAAGCTCCCGTAAACCAGTAGATCACTGCGCCTCCTGTGATCAGCCCGAGCAACACTCGGGGATCGAGAAGATCGAGCTTAAGGTTCATGAGTAAGATGATGGAGAAAATCATCGTCGTGGCCCCAATCACAGCCGTTCCAATGAGAACAGGCTTAGCGGTGGCCTTAAACGTATTTCCCGCCGAATCATTTTCTTCTAAATAAAGTTTTCCCTGATGAAAATCAGGTTTGAACCCAAACTCTTTTTCAATCTGAGAACTAACGCCCGGCAAAGTCTCAATCAAAGAAAGTTCAAAAACAGATTGAGCATTGTCCGTCACTGGACCATAGCTATCGACTGCAATCGTCACAGGACCCATCCCTAAAAATCCAAAGGCCACTAAGCCGAATGCAAAAACGGTGGGATAAACCATGAACGCTTCAAGTCCTGTCTGACTAGTCAGATAGGCAATCAGCATCAGACCGACCATCGTCATCCCTTTCCAAAACGCACTGAAATTTCCAGCCACAAGCCCTGAGAGAATCGTCAAAGACGCCCCTCCCTGCCTTGAGGCAGAGACAATCTCGGCCACGTGTTTAGATTTTGCCGAAGTAAAAATCTTCGTGAGCTCTGGGATAACCGCTGCAGCCAAGGTCCCGCAGCTAATGATGGTAGAAAGTTTCCACCAGAGATCTGGGCCCATCTCGCCAATCAAAAGATAACTCACCGTATAAGTCACTGCAATTGAGACCAGTGAAGTGATCCAAACGAGTGAGGTCAATGGCGCTTCGAAATCAAAATGAGTTTTCGCGGCATAAAGAGCTCGAGAAAGAACATTGTTAAGCCAATAAGATCCCACGGAAGTCACAATCATGAGAACGCGCATCACAAAAATCCAGACAATGAGTTTTGCTTGAACGTCCGTGCCTCCAGGCAGTGCGGAGAGCTTGCCGTCACCGCCCATACTCATCCCTGCTGCTAGTACAATGAAACTGATCAGAGCCACACCCGTCACGCCATAGGTTTCAAAACCATCGGCTGTCGGGCCTACCGAGTCCCCAGCATTATCGCCTACACAATCGGCAATGACGCCTGGATTTCTCGCGTCGTCTTCCTTAATGTTAAAAACAATTTTCATCAAATCCGACCCGATATCCGCTATTTTAGTAAAAATTCCGCCACAGATTCTGAGAGCCGAGGCACCTAACGATTCCCCAATGGCAAAACCTACAAAGCACGCACCGGCACTCTCGCGCGGAATGAACATCAGAATATAAATCATCATGAATAGCTCCACACAGATGAGGAGCACACCAATGGACATCCCTGAACGCAGCGGGATATCCATCACCGAATAGGGTTTGCCACAAAGTGAGGCAAAAGCAGTTCGGCTATTGGCGTAAGTGTTAATCCGAATTCCAAACCAGGCCACTCCAAAAGAACCTAAAATTCCCAATACCGACCAAAGCAAAATGAGCGCCACTTTGGGAAGCTCCATGCTCTGGAGGACGTAGAAGTAATAAAAGATGCATGAGCCAATGAAAGCTTCTAAAACCACCAAGAACTTCCCCTGTTGGAAAAGATAGGTTTTGCAAGTTTCGTAAATGAGATGGGACACCTCTGCCAATGACGAATGCACAGGCAGGCGCTTGATCTTCAGAAATTCGAAAACTCCAAATACCATCCCGAGAACTGCCACCACCATGCCCCAACCTAAGAGCGTGTGGCCAGTGACAACCGACCCAAACAAGTTATAACTTGTATTGAGCTCAGGGATGTGAAGCTCCGCTTCATTCGCGTGGGCAGCTACTGCGGTTAATGTTGCAGAAACCACGGAGGCCGCTAAAAGCGCCATTCTAGATAAAGTTCCGTACAGACCAGTAAAGATAGAGGACACAAGCTGATTCCGTCTCATTTTGCCTTCCTTATTAGTAGGTTATAGATCATTTATACTTGGTCATAAATGAGACGGAAGGTAAAGTCAAAGTGTTTGAGTAGGGGGGGATCAAACCACCCACAAGCTCAATAAAACTTCAGCGCGACAGATAGCGGCTTCAAAAGACCCACGAGAGTGGTTTCTGAAATTCCAGAGTTATCTAAAATCAACGCTTTTTGTTTTTGTTCTCGAGGCATTTCAATGAATCGGAAACGATTCACACTGGGTCTCTCAATAATTTTGTAAGGAACCCCCGCCTGATCTAACTCTGCTCGATCAAACGCTGCAAGAGTAAAATCAAACCCAGAATTACCTTGCGTCAAAATAAAGGAGCCATAGGTTTTGGAAATGCTGTCTTTATGCATCACTCCCTCGACTAAAAGTTTGCTCCCAATCATACAGGTGTATGCGATGGACTGGTCAGACCCCAAATAAGTTCCTTGACCAATTCTCTGCAAGTGAACTTGAGTTGTTTTCACTAAAAAACTGTTCTGATCCTGTACAGTGATGAGATGATCCCCATCTAAACCCGCTACATCTACCCGCAATGACTCCTTACAAATCGGTGTCGTGTACTCATTACAGCCCACAAGCGCGAACAGAGAGAGAAGCAGAGT
>JAHFAC010000081.1 GCA_023250755.1 Bacteriovoracaceae bacterium
CGCCACTCAGTTTCGCCGTATTGCTTAGCCCAAAGTCTGGGGCCAAAACCGATCGAAAATACCTCGGCCTTTACCCCAAAGAGGCGAGCAAAAATATAATGGCCAAATTCATGAACAACGACCAACGGTGCTAAAATCGCCAAAAAGCCAAGTACTGATAACACGCTTTCTCCTATGAAAAGATCCGGACGCAGGCGTACATCACCGGCAGGCTAAATACGAAGCTATCAAAACGATCTAAAAACCCTCCGTGGCCTGGTAACACAGCGCCAGAATCCTTCTTGTTAAATGCACGCTTCAGAAAACTTTCGCATAAATCCCCCACTTGCGAAAGAGCTCCTACAAAAATGGGAATAAAAAGGACCGAAAGCCAGGGCATGCTGCGGAAGATCACTACCTTATATAAGAGAGAAAAAACAACGCCTCCAGCCAAACCCCCCACACCCCCTTCAATCGTCTTTTTTGGACTAATCCTCTCATAAAGCTTGCGTTTTCCATATTTCTTACCCACAAAATAGGCAGCCGTGTCTTCAGTCCAAATCAAGAGAAAAAAGAAAATCGTCCAATCCACGCCATGGGACAAATCTCGCAGGAGAACTAAAAAGAGCGGCAAAAAAACGAGATAAAAACTGCCAAAAACAGAATAGACCAACTCCTGAAAATGAGAAGTCAACGCAGGACCGGAGTGGCGCTCGGCGGTAAATAAAAAATAGGAAAATAACAAGACGAACAGGATCAAAAACAGTTCATATTCAGCTCGAGGAATCCAAAAATTCGAAAAAGCCACTAGCCAGGCAAATCCCAAAAGGACCCACCTCTTCTCAGGTTTGTCTGAAAGGGTAAAAGTGATCTCGATCCACTCATTCAACATCCCAAGTGAGAGCCCAACCCCAAGCAATCCGACTCCGAGCCTCCCACCCCAAAGGACAACAGCCAGGAGGGTCGCTCCGCCAATCACACCCGTGATCACTCGTTTCGGAAGATCTACATGCGTGCTCACTGGAACTCCTTTGCTTGAGAAGTTTGCGAAGCAGTCTGACCAAAGCGGCGATCTCGCCCGGAATATTCTTCAATACAAGCGCGAAGATGCTCTGGTTTGAAGTCAGGCCAACAGAGTTCTGAAAAGATAAACTCCGCGTAGGCAGACTGCCAAAGAAGAAAGTTACTGACCCGAACCTCACCACTGGTCCGAATGACTAAATCCACGTCTGAGAGCTCCGCCAGCTCAGCTGTCCACAGATACTCTCGCATCAGCTGCTCACTCATATCCTCGGGACGGCGCTTTCCGTCAACACAGTCCTGCGCAAAGAGCTTTGCCGCCCGACTGAGATCCCTCCTAGAACCATAAGAAATGGCGAGATTTAACTGAAGTCCTGTATTGCCCGAAAGCCGCTCTTGAATCGGATCGATCACGCTCCTGATCTCAGGACTCAAACGCTCGATCTCCCCGATGACCCTCATGCGAATATTCTTTTTCTGGAGCTCTTGAAACTCTTTTACAAAATATTTCTTAAGCAATCTCCACAAGACGCTGAGTTCACCCTCTGGCCTGAGCCAGTTTTCGGTTGAAAACGCGTAAAGCGTGAGTGCCCGAATTCCTAAACGATCTGCCTCACGCACCAGGGGCTTAACCCGAGTTGAACCCCGAATATGGCCAAACACCCTGGGATATCCCCGTCGCTCAGCCCAGCGACCATTGCCATCCATAATGATCGCGACGTGCCTTGGGATCTTCATCAGATCGTCATGATCTCTTTTTCTTTGCCAGCGATGATCTTATCCACTTCGGCTGTCTTTTCGTCCGTCTTTTTTTGAATCAGCTCCATGGCTTTTTTTGCGTCGTCCTGGGAGACGGCCTTGTCCTTCTCTTGAGACTTGATCTCTTCGTTGGCATCGCGACGATGAGTCCTGAGCGCAACTTTCGTATCTTCACCCATTTTTTTAACCAGCTTCACCATCTCCTTGCGACGCTCCTCAGTCATCTGCGGAAGCGGGATTCGAATCACTTTTCCATCACTTTGAGGCGTTAGACCCAGATTTGCGGCAAAGATCGCTTTTTCGATCGCGCCGATCATATTGCCCTCCCAGGGAGAAATTTGAATCGTCCTGGCATCCGGAGTCGTGACGTTGGCCACTTGATTCAGCGGGACATTGGAGCCGTAATAATCGACATGAACCGGTTCCACCAATGCGGTCGAAGCCCTCCCGGTTCGGACCCGAGTCAAATCCCCCTTGAGAGATTGCAAGCTCTTGTCCATATTCTGAGCCATTCCATCAATCACAGTTTTTGACATGAAATTTTCTCCCCACTCTAATGAACCAAGGTCCCCACAGCCTCACCTGACACTACTCGCTTGAGCGCGCCACGCTCGCCCATATTAAAAACGATAATTGGCAATTGATTATCCATGCAAAGAGAAATGGCGGTAGAATCCATGACTTTCAATCCCTTCTGCAGGACATCAAGATAAGTCATCTCGGCAAATCGCTTAGCCTTTGGATTGTCGGCCGGGTCAGAATCATAAACACCATCGACCTTGGTGGCCTTGACCACCACTTCAGATCCGACCTCCATTGCCCGAAGTGCGGCCGTCGTATCCGTAGAGAAGTAAGGATTGCCCGTACCTGCGCCAAAAATCACAACACGTCCCTTCTCAAGGTGGCGAATCGCGCGGCGACGAATATAGGGCTCCGCCAACTCTTGCATCCCGATAGCGGACTGTACTCGAGTGAAGACTTTTTCATGCTCAAGCGCGTCTTGAAGGGCTAAGCAATTGAGGACGGTTGCCAACATTCCCATGTAGTCGGCAGAAGCCCGATCCATCCCTTTGGTAGCACCCTTGAGACCGCGAAAGATGTTTCCACCCCCCACGACGATGCCGATCTGGATCCCCATTTTTTGGATTTCTTTGATCTCTCCCGCCAGGACCTTCATCACATCGATATCAATTCCGTAACCTGCCTGGCCGGCAAGAGCCTCCCCAGAAAGTTTGAGAAGAACTCGTTTATACGGTTCAGTTCGCTTGACCGCAGAGGTTGCTGTCATAATGCCTCCGTCTTATCACAGAAAGCTTAACGATAGGAACTCACTCGGCCGCAGTTTCAGCCTCAGTGTTTTTTGCTCCCTCACCCAAAACATACCGCGTAAAACGCCGAACCGAGATATTCTCACCCAAAAGCGCGATCGTCTCTTTTAAAAGCTGCTCCACTGACTTGCTCGGTTCCTTAATAAAGGGCTGTTGCATCAGACAAGTATCTTCATAAAACTTCTTGATCTTGCCTTCTGCAATCTTCTCTAAAACGGCAGCTGGCTTGCCGGAACTCTGCATCTGAGCCACCGCGATCTCTTTTTCTTTCGCGATGACCTCAGCCGGAACCTCTTCGGATCTCACCCACTGAGGATTTGCGGCCGCAACGTGCATGGAGATGTCCTTGACGAATTGGCGAAACTGCTCGGTCCGCGCGACAAAATCGGTCTCGCAGTTGATTTCGACCAATACGCCGACCTTGCCCTCGCCATGGATATACGAAGTCACGGCTCCTTCTTTTGTAGCGCGTCCCGCTTTTTTAGCAGCGGCCGCAACGCCTTTTTTTCGCAAATACTCAATGGCCTTTTCGAAGTCGCCAGAAGTCTCAAGCAGCGCCTTTTTGCAATCCATCATACCGGCGCCCGTTTTTTCACGAAGATCTTTGACTTGATTCGCTGAGATATCCATCACTCCACTCCTTACTTCTTCTTTGTGGGCGCAGGTGGCACAGCGGCAGGGGGGGTAGCCGCTGCGGGCTCAGCGCCTTCTTCAGTCACCTCCTCAACCGTAGTTTCTGCCTCGAGATCGGCTTCGTCTACGCCTTGCAGATCAATGTCGCCTTCAAATCGCGAAACCTTCTTCTGAGTTTCTTCTTCTTCTTTTGCCGCTGCGTCAGTAATTTCCTGGGCACGAAGCTTTTCCTGGAATGTTTTTGTCCCTTCCAGGCAACTATCGGCAATCAAGCGGGCAAACAGGCGAAGACTTCGAATGGCGTCATCGTTTCCTGGAATGACATAGGCGATGTTCGATGGATCACAATTGGTGTCCACCACCGCGATCGTCGGGATTCCCAGCTTCTTTGCTTCCTTGATGGCGATGTGTTCTTTTTCGGTGTCGATCACAAAAAGCGCGCCTGGGAGCTTTTTCATCTCCTCGATTCCACCCAAAGATTTCTTGAGCTTATCCAGTTCTCGATCATAACGAGACTGCTCTTTTTTGGGCGTCTCAATCCACTCGGGTGAATTTTTAAGGGCCTCGATTTTCTTCAAGCGGTCAATGGATGCCTTGACGGTTTGGTAATTGGTCAACATGCCACCCAGCCAGCGATTGGTGACATAATACATTCCGGATCGCTTGGCTTCTTCTTCAACGACGTCCTTCGCCTGCTTCTTGGTTCCAACAAAGAGAACTTTTTTACCTTCGGATGTAATCTGGCTTGCAAAAGCACAAGCAGCACGGGCTTGCGCAACCGTCTTTTGGAGATCAATGATGTAAATTCCGTTTCTTGCCCCAAAGACATAGGGTTTCATTCTAGGATTCCAACGACGGTTTTGATGACCAAAGTGAACCCCAGCCTCTAAAAGCTCTCGCATGGTAACTGCAGGCATGAAAACAACTCCTCTTTTTATGATCATGATTTATGATCATGATTGATGATCATGATTGATGATCAATGCGGAAGGCCAAGACAGCGCGTGATTCTGCGCCAACGTTGAACTTACCGCGGTTCTGAAAGCTTCGCTCTACTTGCGCTCCGCTTCCCCTCCACCCAGGCGAACCGAAAGGACCTCCCCTTCGGCACCACGATAACCCAGGTGTGCGTAATCTTTTGGGTACTTACTAGAATTCGCCCATGATTGCCATAGAAAACACCCGGCCCGGACTAGGATAATCTCGGACTAACTCAATCGGACGATCGAGTACATTTTCTACGCGTCCGGTCCAATCTAAACTGGGTCCGGTTTTTCTACCACTACCGCTGCCAATCCCTCCCTCTCCGTAAGAGAGGAGGCGGCATTGAAATCCCAAATCGAGTACCCCATAGCCGGATACTCGAGTGCTCCCCGTGGGATCGGCAATTGCCCCACTCGCATAACGAAAGCTGACTTCAAAGGACCCAGGATTATTTGATTCAAACTGACCTGCCCAGGGGCTCACCTTGGCAAATAAAACTTTGCCAAATAAAATTTTGGTGGATAAAAGTCCTATGAAATCTGAAAGATAGGGAAATGGAGCGCCCATTGCCGAAACCTTTGAACTCGTCCAGGTAAGAGAATGAGTGAGGTGGAAGAGGGGTGCTGGCCTTAATTGAGCCGTGTGAGTGAGAGCGAAAATGGAGGCTGATCCTAGATTGACCGGACTCGGCACTCCCACCGCGAGAATCGAATCGTCTCGGTACTGGCCGTATCCTTGAAGGGTGGTCTCCCAAGTCTTTTCTTTTTTCTCAACTCCGAGGAGTGCGGTCCAATCCCGCTCGGACTTGAGATCGGGATTGCCTGTAAAAAATCCCGGCATCTCATAATAGCGCTCCACTAAGGACGGAAGCCGACGCGAATAGCTCAAGCGCGCGAATGTAGAAAAAATCCTGCTCCCAGAGGAGATTGAGTTTACCTCTGGCGAACGCTCTCGCCACTCTCGCCTAGCTCCCAGCGAAGCGGTGGGCCAGACTCCCATCTGACTCACTCCCGTCAGTTGGAGTGTCGGCTCTACCGTGGTGGGCCCCCATTCCATGGATTTCGTGCTTTGAAAATTCACAATGGTTTCTGTCGGAGCCCGAAAAATCAAACTCTGATAAGTAAGTTGCCGAGCACTGAGCCCAAACTTCCAATCCTCCCAAAGCAGGGCATTCTCCATCCCCGCTTGTCTCACCTGTTCGCGTGTAGAAAAAGGGAGATGAGTTGAAGATCCCGGTTCACCCGGGTCATCATAGTTGAGATGGGTTCCTTCATAAAAAACACTGCTCTTGAGGAGCGTGCCGTTTTTAAGCGGAATATCCGCCTGAAAAACCGGCAGCACTCTCGTTGACACCTGCCGAGCGTCCGGCGTCGGAAAGGAGAGCGAACCCGAGGTGACGGTTTTCGTTTGCATCGCCAGTAAATGGTATTTTCCGTGTACGCCCTGTGGATCGCCCCACCGTCCACTCAGCGAAGCTCCCGGCCCCCTCACTCGCCCATCGCTAAAGCCTGCAGCAACCGCGGCTTGGTCATTCCACCTTCCACCTAAAGAAACCTGAGTAATTCCCTCACTCGAATAAAATTGCGTGAGCCGAGCTCGACTCGACGGATCTGACAGAGCCTGCTCGGTCCAAGGGACCAGAGTCAACGTCCCCGCCACTGCGTGAGGATCGAATGCTCCCAGCGACGGGCCCAGTTGAAACTGATATCCCGCTAAAAGGTACTGGGGAAATGTCGAGAGATCAAAACCGCCTCCCTGCGGTGGATTGAGTGGCACCCCAAACGCTTGTACTGCCGTTTCTTGAGAAGACCGCCCTACGCCGAGAACCGAAGTCTGACTGCCCGCTTTTCCCCCCCCCACAATCGGAAACGGGAGCGCTGGACGCAAGGAGTTTTGAAGCGTCCCCGAACTATCACTCGAGGTCGTACTGCCCTCGATCGCCGGCACGATTGGGTCGAGGTTTAAAACATCGGCCGGAGACCCCTCGGCGATGATCGGGGGCAGGAGGGGGATGGGACCCATGGCTTGAGCTGTCCTTGAGATAAGGAAAGCAAACAATAATGTCTGGGTGTTAAAATACATGAAAAATTATCCATCCAACCAAGGAGGCTCTTTGCTCCGTATCGCTTTCACCCAAGGCATTTGAGAAAAATGCGCGACCTCAAATCCTGTCGTGAGATAAAGATTAGAAAATCCCAATTCATATAGCTGCTTAGTTACATCCTGGCCCTTAATTCCATTTCCTAAATTAGAATCAACATGAATTTCAACTACGCGGTCAAATGTCTCTGCTTTTTTTAAAAACTCATCCAATCCATAAAAAGTATAAAGAACCCTGCCCTGACTTTTTGCTGAAAACTTCCAATTCAGATGTGTCAACTCATCATCATCAATAAGAACCACATCTGACTGTTCCCTGGGTTGAGGTGCTTTCAAAATTGAGATTGGCACAACCCCTGCCATTCCTTTTGGAATTATTTGAACTAAAATGCGAGCACAGCGTTCTCGAATTTGAACTTCTTCATACCGACTGGTCACTAAAATACTGTTCTTTTTTAAATTAAGGCGTTCAATCAAATCAAGACCCGTTACTTCGTGAGAAAGTAATTCGTAATCTATCAAATATAAGATCGAACTCATGGATACAGTATTTTCTAAGACCCATTTTTTAAATTCTATCGGATTATAGAAATGAATTAGCTTTACGTTAGCTTCCTCTGCTTGCAGCAAAGAAAAGCGATTATCCCAAACCAAATGAATGGAGTGATCATCGTCCAAAATAACAATTTTTGAACTTTCTTGAACTTGCAACATTGCTACAAACCAGCCTGGAGCAGATATGGCAGGAAGCGTAATGACTACCGTTGTGCCATGATTAATCTTGGACTCTATAGTAAAAATCCCTCCCCATGCCTCAATAGCTTTTTTTGCATGATAGAGACCAAGTCCTGATCCATCAATCTTGCCATGGGTCTCTCCTCGCTGGCCTAAACGAGACAAGATTTCAATAGAAATTCCTTTACCGCTGTCATTGACTCGAATTTCAACAACTTTCTTATTACC
>JAHFAC010000082.1 GCA_023250755.1 Bacteriovoracaceae bacterium
CAATCACTTGAGTCGAAGGAGGGGGCTGCACTTGCCACTCAGATTCGAGAGCAGCTGGTTTAGTGATTGTTGCATTGTGTCAATAGTGGTGGTATGACAACACCCACTAAAGGAGTGAGGTGATATGAGAAAATTCTATGTTTTTGTGGTTATTTTTGGATTTTATAGTGTTTCTTCCTTCGCAGTTACAGTCAAGGAAGCAACTCAGGTGAAAAATCAAATTCAATCCGTGATGTTCAATCTGAAAGGGGTGAATTTTCTAGGCATTACTCAATGCTTGTTAGGGACTGATGTTGTGCCTGCTCATCCCTCCCTCCCCCCGATGGAGGCTTGTATTGATCTGGGTTTTGAAACCAAAGAAAATATGTTGAATGCTCAAAAAATCTTTGTCAGCCCACTCAGGATAGATGGTGTGTTTGTGCATTTTATGACTATGGGTCGGGTCGTCCCAGAATAATAGACTGACAGTCAGATTTACAGCTCTGTCAAAAGAGTAGACATTTCTGCAATCTCTTGACGGAAGAGTGCAATCGCTTTAGCGTAAGTGTCAAATTGTCTCCAAATAATTCCAAGCTTTCTACTTTTATTTAACGGCTATAGATGGCCTGTTTGTTGCTCCTGTGAGTTTTTTAAATCAACACTCTGTGTTGATTTAAAAACAAAAGGATCTCTATAAAAGGAGTGAGTATGAAATCATTTGGGACAAATTATTTAAATTCAATCAGATCTAAAATTCCATCAGTTTTGACCTTTTTATCCACTTTATCTGTAGTCACGCTTGGAGTTGCTGGATGCACAATGGCTAAAAAATCAACTGAGGTGTCTGGAAGCACCGGAGCACCGGCTGTCGCTAAAGCGGCAGAAAATCAGTTGGGCGATATTCAGAATCAAATTTTAGAGAAGTCGCTTAAAATTAACTCAGTAGGTTCTGTATTTACAAAAACAGATGGCCAAAGAGAGGTCTTCGCCGTAGATTTACGAGGAGAAGACAATGGAGTTTTGGATCTCGTTGTGCTTTTTCCAGATGAGAATACCGCCACTATGGGATGGGAGCTTTTTCGCTGGACAGAGGCTAGCCTCGTGTTTTCTGCCCGGAGCCAAGACCTCGCTAAAACTGAGGTAGAAGTCGATTATTCTAAGATTACATTGAAATACCCGAGCGGAATTACGAAAAACCTGAAAAATTTTATTGATAACCCGTCAGGTGAGTAAGCTCACAGGGCTCACATTTTGTTCACATCTGGTGTGAAACTAGGATAAGAGTGATAGGGATAGCGCCTCACCACTGCAAAGTATCGGAGGGATGTCCGAGTGGTTGAAGGAGCACGCCTCGAAAGCGTGTGAGCGGGAAACCGTTCCGTGAGTTCGAATCTCACTCCCTCCGCCAGATGGAATTCGAGGTAAAAAATACGGCTGTTACTCCGAAAATTCCGGCCACTGCCATCGCCGTAAAAAGTCCTTTTGAGCCCCAGATTTGAGTGGCGATTCCACAAGCAAGAGGCCCTAGGAGTGAGCCCGCGCCGTAAGCGCGCGCAAAACTTCCGGCTGCATATCCATACTGAGATTCAGGTAGGGTTTCGAGCAGCCAAGCGAATCCAAGCGGATAAATCCCTCCCGCGAGAGTGCCAAAAAAAATAGAACTTAAGAAGGCGATCGAGATGGGTTGAAAAAAACTCCTGAATGACAGAATTGCTACAGGCCCAATGGCCAGGGCACACAGTAAAAAGAAAACGATTTTTCGTGGACCTATGCGATCTGAAAGCATTCCCCATGGGATTGAGCAGAGTGCTGCACTTAAAATAACAGCAAAGAGGCAGTACTCTGGAACGACATGAAACTCAGTTACAGCGATTACAGGAAAGACAGCTACTAATCCTGCCTCCATGTAACCGTAGAGGGCTCCTGAAAGAAGGGGGGCGATTGGGGGTGGAGATGCAATATTCTTTTCGACCTCAAGTTTTGGAACTTGGACCTTAATGGACAAAAGACTCAAGATCCCTGCAATTCCGGAGACCAGCAGAAGAGGGAGGGCAGGTGAGTGAGCTGTTGCTTCTGAGATTTGTAGTCCAAGTGCAAGTTTTTCTGTCCCCAGTGAAACGATGGGGCCCATGAGCAAGCCGGCACTCAATGCCACTCCATAGTAGGAGAGCCATCGTCCTCGCTCATTGGGTGACGATTGCCGGCCTAGAATAAAATCAGAAGCGACAAAGATAGCGCTCAGTGACAGGCCCTCTACAAAGCGAATGGCAAATATCGCGCCTGGTGAGACAAAAAAGCTAAGTGCAATCAATGTCGACGAGTAAAGCGCTAATCCACTGGCTAGGAGTGACCCGCATTTTCCATCATCTGACCAGCGGCCAAAGCGGTAGGTAGAAATAAAAATTCCAAGGTACATAAGGGCGGCACTGATTCCAGAAAAGAGCGCGAGGGCTTCTGCCTTTTGGAGAATCGCCGGCAGCTTTGGGGCAACGATCCCTTGGCCCATTCCACCGAGCAGAACGCAAATGAGTGCGAAGATCCTTGAGTCTTTCATGAAGTTCTTCATGACTCAGCTCAAATGATAACGAACGCTGGTTACAATGGTCTCTTTTTTGAATCTCAAGGACGCGCGAAGAAACAAGGCGGTCTGATTATGAAGAAAGTTATGATACCACTTTGGAGTGATGAATTCAGGAATGACGACCGTAATGAAATCCCCATGAGTGGTTTGTCTCACGTCATCGATATATTCGAGCAAAGGTTGGATCACCGAGCGAAAGGGGGATTTTAAGATCACCAAGGGGATGTCTCGGGCTGATTTATCCCACTGCTCTTTCATCCTTTCGGTGGCCTCTGCACTCAGCTCGACATAGCAAGCGCGCACATCTTCTGAAATGGATTGCGCATATCGAAGCGCATCAAGTACTCCGGGGTGGATGCCTGAGATCGGCACGATTGCGGTGTGTTTCACTCTCTTTGCATTGAGAGAAAGAGGCTGAGTCGCAAAGGAGAGTCGTTTGGCGATCCAAAGATAGTGGTGATTAATCTGCTTAAAGAAAAGCACTAGGATGGGAATCAATACGATGACCATCCATGCCCCATGGATGAATTTTGTAGAAGCGATTACGATCAAGACAACCCCAGTTGCAATTGCGCCTAAAAAATTTAAACAAAGAGATTTAATCCATCCTTTTTGTTTTTCCCTGAGATGATGAACCACCATCCCCGCCTGAGAGAGCGTGAAGGAAAGAAAAACGCCCACAGCATAGAGTGGAATCAGGTGATGGGTGGTCCCTTTAAAGAGAATAATGAGTGCGATGGCTCCGAGACTGAGCCCTAAGATCCCGTTTGAGAAGACGAGCCGGTCGCCTTGGCTGGCCATTTGTCGAGGGAGGAAGCGGTCTTTTGCCAAAAGCGAAGAGAGTCTCGGAAAATCAGCAAAACTGGTGTTTGCGGCTAAGACTAAAATCATGGCCGTTGAGGCTTGAACTATATAATAAAAAGTTTGTTTTCCAAAGACTGCACGGGCGAGTAATGAAACCGCGGTTTCACCTTCTTTTGGAACAATTCCATAGACATGAGATAAAAGTGTGATGCCGAGAAAAAGTGAACCCAGAATGGTGGACATCCAGAGCATAGTGGTTTTGGCATTTTTTGTAGAAGGGTCACGAAAGACAGGAACACCATTGGAGATGGCCTCGATCCCAGTGAGCGCGGCACACCCCGAGGAGAAGGCCCTGAGCAAGAGAAAGAGCGGAACTGCAGGATAAACTTCGTGGATGACGGGAGCGGCTGGAGGAACGATTCCGGTCACTATCTTCCAAGCTCCGACTGCAATCAAAACTAAGAATGAAAAAATAAATAGGTAAGTGGGTACGGCAAAGATGCTGGCGGATTCTCTCACTCCACGCAAGTTAAAGAGTGCAATCACGATAATGATAATGGAGCCTAGTCCCTCTTTATATGAGTTGAGGTGGGGAAAGGCCGATACGATGTTTTCGACACCTGAGGCAATCGACACCGAAACAGTGAGGATGTAATCAATGAGAAGGGCGGCTGCAGCGATCAATCCCGCGTTTGTGCCTAGATTTTCCTTGGCAACGGTATAGGCTCCTCCTCCTGCTGGATAGGAGGTGATGGTTTGTCGGTAGGATGCTGTTACGATGATCAAAAGTCCCGCAATAGCAAGTGCGATCGGAATGGACCAGGATACAGCAGTTATTCCAAAGATCGCTAAGGGGATCAGCACTTCTTCAGTCGCGTAGGCAACGGACGATAATGCGTCTGAGGAGAGGACGGCGAGCGCCTTCCATTTTGGAATGCGTTCATGGATCGCCATTTCGCTAGAGAGCGGACGACCTACAAGATAGTGTTTGACTCGAAACCAGAAAGGCATAAGTGTATCCTTCTTTTCGTTCAGGTCCCTTGGTCTGTCAATCGCTTATAATGGAGTTTTTGTTTGGGTAAAGCGAGTTGGAGTGCGATTGAAGAAACAAGATCGGCGATTTGAATTCCACCGGTTGCATTAATTTTTAAATCGCTGTCTAGAGGGGTAGAAAATTGTAGGGTTGGAACACCTGCTGCTGGCATCAGGGTGCTAAACCCAGCTTTATCTTCTGTACAAGTGAGGTTTTTGTTTTCGCACTCGGTTTTGAGAAGTGTTTGCCATTCTTGGGCTGTTTCGATTCCTGAAACCACGAGTTGATTCTCTTCAAATCGACCGATCTGACCCAGGTTTAGCATGGCTTTGGGTTGAGTTTGAGCAGTCTTGAGCAATTCGATAAAATGTGGAGTCGCACCCGTCGTCAAGGCTGCAAAGATAAAACAAGCTTTTTTGAGAGAAGATGAGTTCTTCATTATGCGAGCGATTTCTAAAAGACCCGCTAGGCCGGTGTCGTCGTCATTTGAACTGCCTAATTTCTGAGGTTGATAGTGCGTGCCAATGACAATGGGTTGATGAGTACGACAGCCTTCACCCAGAACTCCAAGGAGATTATTTCTAAGAAGGGTTTGTTCAGAGGATTTTGAGGAAATGGTCTGGCGATATCCTGAGCCAGCAGCACCTAATGCCGCTTTCTGATATACGTCAAAAAAGGGCTTAAGGCCAATGGAGCTAAATCGCTCTTCGATAAAATTCTCTGTTTTCAAAATTTCAGCTAACCCAGTTAAGGTGTCCCCTGGGCTTTCTGTTTCGTGAGCACTTAGATTTTCGATAGTGGCCATAAAACGATCTGCGGGAATGGGATCATCGATCGAGAGTGTGCGATCCGGCACTTCGATCCAGTCTCCCACGAAGACATTGGTTTCGTGGGGCTGTCTGGCGTTACGATTTGAAGAAAATGCGAGGTGTTTTCCATCTGGTGAAAACATCGGAAAACTATCGAAGTGATCCGAGAAGGTAACTTGTTCGAGATGTGTTCCGTCAATCTGGATGGAATAGAGATCAAATTTCCTACCGTTGGGAGTTCGAGCATTAGAAGAAAAAAGTACATGACTGCCATTCGGTGTGAAGTACGGGGCAAAGCTCGCGGCACTAAGTTTTGTGATTTGTCTGGCATGAGAGCCATCGGCGTTAGCAACCCAGATTTCAAGCTGGGTGGGGCGAACTTGATGTTGCTTGAGGAGTGAAAGATAGTCTTGAGTTTCTTTACCGGGCTTTGGGCGTGAGGCTCGCCAGACAATTTTCTTGCAATCGGACGAAAAAAAAGCGCCACCATCGTATCCCAAGGTGTGCGTCAAACGAGTGATGTCCGAAATCGTTCCTTGAGGATCGAGTTTGGCTCGATAAAGCTCAAGATCACCCTCTCGGTCACTGGTAAAAATCAAGCTGCCGTCGGCACAGGTGACGGCTTCGGCATTATAGGCCTTGGGGGCACCGGGTTCGAGGGGGATGAGGTCGGTTCCGTCAGGGCGGACGCTATAGATTTGATAAGTGGGATAAATCGGCCAAACATACCCTCGAGTCATGTCTGGATTGGGAGGACAAAGGGAGTTTGCGGCAAAGGTGCTGCTGAAGAGAATTCTAGAATCATCCGGAAAATAAAACGAACACGTCGTACGGCCTCCGCCATTGGAGATGCGCCCAAGCAAAGAGCCATCCGCGCGCATTTTGAAAATTTGGTCGCATTTGTCCTCACTCGCGTTTTTTCTCTGAAAGCTCAGCCATTTTCCGTCATGAGACCAGTAGGCTTCGGCATTGGTTCCCCCAAAAGTGAGTTGCCGGAGATTCGTCAGGTGTTTTTCGCCTGGGAATGAAAGGGACAGATCGCCGTTTGGATGGAGCCTTGGGTTGGTGCAGGCGATTTGTACGAGAGATAGGATAGGAATCAGGCTAAGTGCCAATGGGTTAGCCAATAGAAAAATTTTCATTCCCAATTCATAACGTTTTGGGGTTTAGCTGCAAGCAAGAAGAGAGGTCGCCCTGCTATTTTGCTGGCATAAAATGAGGCGGGACAAAAGGAATGATCTGCGCAAAATACCAACAAAGAAAAAACACGATTGGGATGTGAATCACCATCTGGAGGACCAAGAATCCTACCAAATCTCGGGCTTTGAGACGAAGCATGCCCAGTAATGGGAGCATCCAAAAAGGATTGAGTAAATTGGGCAGGGCCTCCGCTGCGTTATAGATCTGAACCACCCAGCCCAGATTGACTTGATGTTGCACGGCTGCTTGCATCACATACGGTGCTTCGATAACCCATTTGCTCCCGCCTGAGGGAATGAAAATGCCAAGCACGGACGAATACAGGGCCACGAGCAGGGGGTAAGTGCCGTGGGTGGTGATGGATAAAAAAAGACTTGCTAGCCAATCCGACATGCCAGTGCCCACGATCATTCCAAAAATAACGGCATAAAAAGGGAATTGAATCAGGACACCCCCCGTGGCCGGAACTGCTTGGGCTACGGCTCTTAGAAAACGCCTGGGGCGCCAGTGAAGGAGCATTCCTAGAGAGATGAAGATGAGATTGTAAGTATTCAAATCTAATGCGGCAAGTGCGCCCTGGGGTGAGGTACGAAATACATCAATTAAATACCAGCCGAGCAAGGCGGTTACGAAGAGGGTGAGAAGTGGGCTGTATTCTAACCATTCACCTGGCTTCTGGCGTGGTTCGAGAGAAAGATCCAGGGATTCAAAGCGAATTCCAAACTCTTCGGCTGTTTTTGAGTGCTCGGGGGCGGGTGCTGAGCAGTAGGCGATGGCCACGGAGACGCTCACTAAGATCAGAGCCATCCAGAAGTTGGGCCAAAGAGTAAGGGTCTGAGTGAGCGGAATTACCCCTGTGATGGCGTAGAGCTTGGGAGGAATCGTGCTCTGGGTTGCCATCATCAAAGCAGCAGAGGATGAGAATCCTAGCGCCCAAACAGCACCAAGCCCCAGATACGCAGCCGCGCCTGCCGCACGATAATCCATGCCTTTGACGCGGCGGCTGAGTTCGCGGACCAAAAGCCCACTAAAGATGAGACTGAATCCCCAGGAGAGGAGCGAAGTCATCATTGAAAAAAAGGCGACAAGGGCGATGGCAGTGCGTGGTTTTTTGGGCCAAGCAGAGAGATGTTGAATCAGGCTATAAACGATCGGAGTCGAAGCGATGACATAACCTCCGATGATCACCATCGCCATTTGCATTGTGAATGGAATGAGGACCCAAAACGATTTGCCCCCTTCGATAGC